>DATHJB010000016.1 GCA_035316325.1 Acidimicrobiales bacterium | reverse complement strand
CCTGCGACACCGAGCTCGGCCGCGTGGCGATCCCGACGATGTACTCGGCCCCGTGCGTCGAGCCCTTCGACGGCGACAACGGCGGCGCCACGTCGCCCGGCGTCACCGGCGACGAGATCGTGGTGGTGCGCTACGAGACCGACCCCGACGTCGACCCGGTCGGGGCGGCGCTGGTGCGGGCGACCGGGGTCGACGTCGACCCGGACACGGCGTTCGAGACGGTCCACGACTACGCCGCGATCTTCGCCGAGTACTACGAGACCTACGGCCGCGAGGTGCGAATCGTCGACTACCTCGGCTCGGGAGCCTCCGACGACGAGGAGGCGGCCCGCGCCGACGCCGTCGAGATCGCCGACATGGAGCCGTTCGCCGTGATCGGCGGGCCCTTCCAGTCGTCGTCGGTGTTCGGCGCCGAGTTGGCCAGCCGTGACATCGTCTGCATCGGGCCGTGCGCGAACACCCTGCCCGACGAGGTCACCACCGAGCACGAGCCCTACATGTGGCAGATCGGCCCGTCGCCCGACCAGGCGGCGCAGATGGCCGGCGAGCTGATCGGCAACCTCGCCGGCCCGGGCAAGGCCACCCTCGCCGGCGACCCGGCCACCCAGGCGAAGGACCGGCGCTACGCCCTCGTCCACTACAACACCGAGGACGGCACCCACAGCGCCGTCGCCGAGGCGCTGACCGACGCGCTGACCGACAACGGCGTCGACGTCACCACCGACATCGAGTTCATCCTCGACCCGGCCACGATCCAGGAGGACGCCCGCACCCTGCTCGCCCGGCTCGAGGACGACGGCGTGACCACCGTGATCTTCTACGGCGACCCGCTGATGCCCAAGGCGCTCACCGAGGAGGCCACGGCCCAGGACTACCACCCCGAGTGGATCCTCGGCCCAGCCCTCTACGCCGACACCGCGGTGTTCGCCCGGACGTTCGACCAGGCGCAGTGGGCCAACGGCTTCGGCATCGGCCTGACGCCGCTGCGGGGCGAGGACGCCAGCTCCGACTCGTGGCTCCTCCACGACTGGGCCTACGGCAGGGAGCCGGCGAACAACGCGTACGCCGCCATCCTCCCCCCGGTGCGCTACCTCTTCCAGGGCATCCACCTGGCTGGCCAGGAGCTGACGCCGGAGACGTTCCGCGACGGCATGTTCCGCTACCCGATCAGCGGCGGCTACCCGAGCCGGCCGCAGTTCTCGTTCGGCTTCCACGGGGTGTGGGGCGACGACGCGCCGGACTACGGCGGGTCGGAGGACGCCGCGGTCATCTGGTGGGACCCGGAGGCTCCGGGCACCGACGAGACCGGTCAGGAGGGCGAGGGCCTGTACCGCTTCGCCAACGGCGGCGAGCGCTACACGATCGGCAACTTCCCCGAGAACGCCGAGGAGGCGGGCCTGTTCGTCGAGCCCGACTCGCTGACGATCGTCGACGAGCTTCCCCCCGAGGCCGTGTTCGACTACCCGGCGCCCGACCTGGGGTCGTAGGCCTCTTGCGCTGACCTGATCGACCCGATCTGCTCGAGGGCGTGCCCCTCGGGCGGGTCGGGGCGATTGCGACAAAGGTTCGATGGCGCAGATGGACAGGTTCGACGGTGAGTTCGACGCAGTTCTGGCGGCAGCTGTCGTCGGCGCGCCCTGGGCGCTGGAGCGGATCTTCACCACGCTGAGCCCGATCGTCGCCGGCTACCTGCGCATGCAGGGGGCCCACGAGCCCGAGGACCTCACCAGCGAGGTCTTCGTGGCGGTGCTGCGCAAGGTCGCCACGTTCCGCGGCGACGAGGCCGGCTTCCGCTCGTGGGTGTTCACGATCGCCCACCGGCGGCTGATCGACGAGCGCCGGCGGGCCGTGCGGCACTCGCTGGTCACGGCGATGGGCGACGACTACGACGCCCCCGCCCCCGACGACGTCGCCGAGACGGCCATCCAGTCGCTGGCGGTGGAGCGGGTCCGCGAGCTGTGCGACCGGCTCGTCCCCGACCAGCGCGACGTGCTGCTCCTCCGGCTGGTGGGGCGGCTCACCGTCGACGAGGTGGCGGCCACGATCGGCAAGACCCCCGGGGCGGTGAAGGCCCTGCAGCGGCGGGGCTTCCGGGCGGTCGGCCGCATCCTCGAACGGGAAGGCGTACCCCTGTGACCAGGCCGGGCGATCACGACGCTGACATGAGCCACACCTCGCAGATCCGCCGGCGCTGGGCCCTGGACGACGACACCGTCGAGGCGATCGTCCAGAGTCGTCCCATCGACGGCCGGTTCGATCCGTTGGTGGCCTTTGCCCGTCAGGTACGCACTGCGGCGGTGGACCTGCCGGGGCCGGCCCCCTCCGACGAACTGGCTCGGATCTTGCGTGGTGACACCAAGATCAACCAGGAGACGCACAGCATGGATGTCGGACGATTCGCCGCGATCGCCGCCAGGGTCGCAAGCCTCGGCACAGCCGCCAGGATCGGGTTGGGGGCGGCGATCGCCGCCGCGAGCGTCGCCGGAGCGGGGGCTGCCGGCGCGCTCCCCGGTCCCGCCAACGACGCCGTCCGCGGCGCCATCGAGACCGTGTCGCCGGTCGACTTCGCCGACGAGGCGCCCGAGCATCCCGAGAACTTCGGCGACGAGGTGTCCGACGACGCCACCGGCGGGAGCGACGGGGAGAACGGCGTCGACGGCCAGCAGATCTCGGAGGAGGCGCCCGGGGCCGATCACCGCCCGGACTCGGCCGGATCCTCCGATGAGGGCCCGGGCCAGCCCGACTCGACCGGGCTGGACCGGGCCGACGAAACGCCCGCCGAACCCCACGCGCCCGACTCGGTGCCGAGTGGCAACGGCGGCGACGGCAACGGCGGTCAGCCCGAGGTCATCCCGAGCACCGTCCCGTCCCTACCCGACCAGTCCCAAGGCCACGGTCGCCCCTAGCTCGGTGCAAGTGGCCAGCTGAGGGTAGGTAGACGGAAACGTGCCAGGGCGTACCCCTTCACCGCTTGCAGGCGATCACGACCCTGCGAACGACAGACCGGCGTCCGGTGGGACAAGTCCCAACTCCACCATCGGGCGCCGGGCCTACAGAAGGGGAAACGCAATGGTGCAGGTGACGCGGATGCGCCTGGTTCTGGCGGCGATCTGCGGTGGTTTGCTCACCGCAGTCGCCGTCGGAACCGGTGCGGCCGGGGCAGAACCCCCCGCCGATCCGCCGGGGAACAACGGCACGATCAAGGTCGACGGCGCGCCGTTCGACATCACGCCCGGCAACGAGCCGCATGTCGACTGCAAGTTCGACATCGACTTCTACGGCTACGACGAGGGCGGCGACCTCTTCGCCGACGTGACGTTCACGGCTCACCCGCCGAGCAACCCGAGCGGTGTCGTCCTCGACGTCGAGCCGAAGACGGTCTTCATCGGCGAGGACTCGAACGACGGCGGCGGCAGCGAGGCCGGCCACGACGCCAGCCAGGAGTACGACCTGAGCGACGCGCTGGCGACGATCGAGCCGCACCCCGTGCAGGGCTGGCACGTGAAGCTCACCGTCCACGCCGACGGCTCGCAGGGCGCCGACACCAAGTTCAAGGTGTTCTGGGTGACCGGCTGCGAGACGACGCCGCCCACCACCGAGCCCCCGGGCTCGACGACCACCGAGCCGGACTCGAGCACGACCACGGTCCCGGGATCGACGCCCACCACGACACCGGACGACGACGAGCCCGGTGGTCCGGACGACACGCCGGAGCCCGTCCCGACGCCGCCGGCAGCGACACCATCGGTGCGCGCGCCGGACTTCGCCGGCTAGCTGCCGCCTGATCGAACTTGCCCGCGAACGAGGACCCACTCCCCTCGTCCGAGGGCAGGTTCGCGGGCAGGCTCAGGCGAAGCGGAGTCGGGCGGTGACGGGGCGGTGGTCGGAGCGGGTCTGGGGGACGACCAGCGCTTCGACCACCTCGACGACCGGGGTGACCAGGATGTGGTCGGTCTGGCTGTGTGGGCGGTGCGACGGGTACGTGCGGCCCCGCACGGCCCGGCGCCAGCCCCGGGGCACCAGCCGGTCGATGCACCAGCCCCACATGTTCATGTCGCCGGCGAACGCCGCAGCTTCGGTGGTCGGCGGCAGCACCTCTCGCAGGGAGGGCCCGAGACGCCAGACCGGGTCCTTGAGCAGCGGCATGTGGGTGCCCACCACGGTGAACGTGGAGCCACCGATGTCCACTGCGACCCGCAGGACCGCCCTTCGGGCGGGGTCGCGTGGCAGCTGCGGGGCGAGGGGGACGACCTCGGCGCTCGCGACCGGCAGTCGGGAGAGGACGGCGATGATCCAGTCGCCGTCACCGGCGTCGCCCTCTCGCCCCGCCAGCCGCACCTGGTCGTGGCAGGTGGCCCGGGCGATGCCGAACGTCGCCGCCACCTCGTAGCCCAGGGCCGACGCGATCTCCACCACGTTCCCGTCGACGTCGGGGTCGTCCGGCACCCACGCCTCCTGCAGCACCAGCAGGTCGGTGTCGACCTCCTTCGCCGCGGCCGCCACGTCGTAGAACGGCGCGTCGTGCCCCCCGTACCCCCTGCCCATGTGCAGGTTGAACGACCCGACGCTGAGCTCAGGCATCGCCCGGGCGCTGGCGCTGGTCGGCGGGGTAGCGCTCGTCGTCGACCGGGGGGCCGTTGGGGAAGACGAGGAACATCACCTGGGTGGCGTGGGCGACGAGGCCGCTCGCCGGGTCCCACAGGTCGGCGCCGACCGAGACGTAGCCGTCGCCGGCGTGGTGGGCGCGGTAGTGGGCCAGGAGCCACTCGGAGCGGGCGTCGCCGAAGAGGTGGACGGTGAGGTCGGCGCTCGGCGGCAGCCAGAAGGGCGTGCCCGGGCCCATCCGCTCGCCGACCGCGCCCGGCATGGTGTCGCACAGCGTGAGCACGGCCAGCGGGTCGAGCGTGCCGTCGGCCAGCAGGGGCGGCTCGTCGAAGCGGTACCAGGTGGCGCACTCCGAGCTCGTGGGGACCCAGTCGTCCCAGGGCGCGTGCCCCAACGCCGCGCGACCCTCCACCTTGTCCCAGAACGGGAAGGGCGGCCGGTCGGGGTGCAGGTCGTCGAGGCTGCGGTCACGCCACGACGGGCACTCGTCGGGCGGAGGGACCTTGGGCATCGTGGCGTCGGTGAACTCGAAGCCGGGTCGAGCGCGTCCGAAGACGGCGACCGACGTGTGGCCGGCGTCGGCGCCGTGGCTCCGGACGTCGGCCCGGACCTGCGACATCGACCTCCCGCGGCGCAGCACGTCGACGTCCACCTCGACGGGACCGGCCGCGACCTGGGCCGCGAACACCGTGGTCAGCGTGCGCAGGCGCAGCTCGTCGTCGGCGTTGTCGTCGACCAGCGCCAACGCCATGGCCCGGGCGGCGAGGGCGGCCATCAACCCGCCCTGCGGGACGATCGGGCAGTTCCAGTCGGCGCTGACGTCGACCTTGTAGCGGCCGTCGACCGAGGGCGACAGGTCGAGCTGGTCCGCGAACGTGACCGCCGGATCGTCCCCAGTCTCCATGCCCAGGACGCTATCGGCCGGGCTAGCGTGCAGGTCGACAACCGACCACGCGGGAGCTCGGGGACACGACCGGGCTGAGAGGGCGCACACGGCGCCGACCGCCGACCTGATCCGGGTAATGCCGGCGAAGGGAGTGATGGCCATGGCCGACCGCCGCAAGGCGTACGTCGCGGGAACCCGTCCGGACGTGCAGGTGCCGTTCACCGAGGTGGTCCTGGACGGCCCCGACGAACCGGTGCGCCTCTACGACACCAGCGGTCCCCAGGGGTTCTCGCCCGAGGCCGGGCTGGCGCCGCTGCGAGGCCCCTGGATCCACGAGCGGGCCGACGTCGAGCACTACGCCGGCCGCATCGCCTCGCTGCGCGACGACGGGCGCGGCGCCGCCCGGGCCGGCAAGGTCGACGCCGAGCCGTTCCCCGGCGACAGCGCCCAGCGTCCCCGCCTGCGGGCCAACCCCGGCAAGCGGGTCACCCAGATGCACTACGCCCGCCGGGGCGACGTCACGCCCGAGATGGAGTTCGTGGCGCTGCGGGAGGGGCTCGACCCCGAGGTCGTGCGCGACGAGGTGGCCACCGGCCGGGCGATCCTGCCCGCCAACGTCAACCACCCCGAGTCGGAGCCGATGGTGATCGGCAAGCGCTTCCTCACCAAGGTGAACGCCAACATCGGCACCTCCGCGGTCACGTCGTCGGCGGCCGAAGAGGTCGGCAAGCTGCAGTGGGCCACCCGGTGGGGTGCCGACACGGTGATGGACCTGTCGACCGGCCCCGCCATCCACACCACCCGCGAGTGGATCATCCGCAACAGCGCCGTGCCCATCGGCACCGTGCCCATCTACCAGGCGCTGGAGAAGGTCGACGGGGTGGCCGAGGACCTGTCGTGGGAGGTGTTCCGCGACACGGTCGTCGAGCAGGCCGAGCAGGGCGTCGACTACATGACCATCCACGCCGGCGTGCTGCTGCGCTACGTGCCGCTGACCGTCGACCGGACCACCGGGATCGTCAGCCGGGGCGGGTCGATCCTGGCCGCGTGGTGCCTGGCCCACCACCAGGAGAACTTCCTCTACACCCACTACGACGAGCTGTGCGAGCTGTTCGCCGCCTACGACGTGGCGTTCTCGCTGGGCGACGGGCTGCGGCCCGGGTCGATCGCCGACGCCAACGACGAGGCCCAGTTCGCCGAGCTGCGCACCCTCGGCGAGCTGACCCAGCGGGCCTGGGAGTTCGACGTGCAGGTGATGGTCGAGGGGCCGGGGCACGTGCCCATGCACAAGATCAAGGAGAACGTCGACCTGCAGCAGGACCTCTGCAAGGAGGCGCCCTTCTACACGCTCGGCCCGCTGACCACCGACGTCGCCCCCGGCTACGACCACATCACCTCCGCCATCGGGGCGGCGATGATCGGGTGGTTCGGCACGGCGATGCTCTGCTATGTCACGCCCAAGGAGCACTTGGGCCTGCCCGACCGCCAGGACGTGAAGG
>DATHJB010000015.1 GCA_035316325.1 Acidimicrobiales bacterium | reverse complement strand
GATGTAGACGGCGTCGTCGTCACCCGCGGGGGCGATCACGTCGTGCACCGCGACCACACCGGGATGGTTGAGTCGCCCGGCGTTGCGGGCCTCCCGCAGAGCGCGTTCCACGAACGACGACTCGTCACCCGCAGGAGCGCGCAGCTCCTTGAGCGCCACGGTGCGTTCGATCAGCGTGTCGACCGCCCGCCACACCACCCCCATCCCACCCCGACCCAACTCACCCTCGAGCCGATACCGCCCCGCCACCACACGACCCACCTGCTCGCCCGACCCACTCACACCCATCCACTCCTCGCCAGCGCCATGACCCTCTACGACTACTGGAGCGCTGCTAGCCAACTGCTAGCGAGCTGCTAGCCGGGTCGCGCCCTGGTCGACGGTGCGAGTGGGAGCACCGCCAACCAGCGTGCGGCGGACGGCGGGCCGGCGCTACCGGGTCCCGGCTGCGGCCTGCTGGATGAGCGCGGCCACGGCGGCCGGTTGCGAGACGTAGATGGCGTGGCTGCCGGCAGCCTCGGCCACCGTCGAGCCGGCCCGCTCCGGGATGGCGCGTTGCGCCGGCGGGGGGATCATCCGGTCCTCGGTCGCCACCAGGTACCAGCTCGGCTTCGTCCTCCAGGCGGCTTCCGTGATCGATCCGCCGAGGGCGTCGAGGCCCAAGGAACCTGGGAGTCGGCCAGGAACGCGGCCTGCTCGGCCGGCAGGTCGGCGGCGAAGGACGCCGCGAACTTCTCGCGGTCCAGGAACAGGAAGCCGTCCTTGGGGGGCAGGATCGGCGGGACGGGTGCGCCCGGCGGCGGGTCGGCGATCAGCGTGTTCACCGACTCGCCCTCGTCCGGCGCGAACGCCGCGATGTAGACGAGCGCGGCCACGCCGTCGTGGGTGCCCGCCTCCGTGATCACCGCGCCGCCGTAGGAGTGGCCGACCAGGACGACCGGCCCGTCCTGCGCGTCGATGATCTGTCGGGTGGCCTGCGCGTCGCCCTCGAGCGACAGGGTCGGTTCTGGACGATGCCGACGTCGTAGCCGTCGGCCTTGAGCAGGTCGTAGACGCTAAGGACGAACCCGGGCCGGGCAGTTAGCGGCGGTGCAGGGTCTGGAGGGCGTCGACGAGGACCTTGGGGTCGTGTTGGCCCTTGTAGACCGGGGGCGGTTGCCGGTCGAGCCCCAGGAGCGTGGCGACGGCCGTCCAGGCGGTGCGGACGGAGTACTCGACGGTGAAGACGACGTCGTCGGGCACCTCGGCGTACTGGCCGATGAAGGCCAGGTTGGTCGACTTCGGCGGCACGACCTGGGGGCGGTCGCCGGCCTTGCGGACCAGGAACTGGCTGGTGATGTAGGGCATCATCGCGGGGAGCACGATCGAGCCGTCCAGGATCTGCTGGCTCTTGTCGAAGCGCAGGTGCTGGAGCACCTCGTCGAGGATCTCCCGGCCGGTGCACTCCGCCATGGGCTTCCCGACGAAGTCGCCTTCCTTGTCGGGGAACAGGGCGTAGCCCCACCACACGAAGGTGTCGGCGGGCTGCTCACGGAAGTGCGGCTGGTGGTTGAGGACGATGGTCAGCAGCCAGTTCGATTCCTTGAAGGTGATCAGGCCGCCCTTGCCGGCCTCGCTGCCGCTGAACTCCTCCATGAGCGTGAAGAAGATCGGGTCCTTGGTGGTGACGGTGAACGACTCCCACTTGGAGTCGGCCACGCTGGAGTCGAACACCGACGGGTCGCCGAGCCCCGGGCGCTTGGCGGCCAGGGTCTCCCACAGCTGCCACGATCCGCTGGGCGTGGTCGTGTCCAGGACGGGGGCAGCGGTCGTGGAGCCCAGGGTCGAGTTCGCGGTCATCGACCCGTTCGTGACCATCACCAGGTCACCGGCGTCGAGCGGGATCTCCTGCGTCGCACCGTCGCGTTCGTAGGTGATCGCCTCCACGGTGAGGTCGTCGCCCTCGGCGAGGCGCAGATCGGTGACGCGGGTGCCGAGCTGGACGGTCACTCCCTGGTCGGTCAGCCACTTCATCAGCGGGCGCACGATCGAGTCGAACTGGTTGAACTTGGTGCGGTAGATCCCGGACATGGTGTCGAAGGTCTTGAACAGGTGCACGAAGCGGTTCAGGTACCGGCGGAACTCGATGGCGCTGTGCCACGGCTCGAAGGCGAAGGTGGTGCACCACATCGCCCAGAAGTTGGTGGTGAAGAACTCCTCGTGGAAGCAGTCGCGGATGCGCTTGCCGTCGAGCATCTTCTCGGGGGTGGCGACGCACCTGACCAGCTCCAGGCGGTCACGCTCGCTGAAGGTCATCGAGTGGGCGTCGATCACCTGGCCGGCGGCGTCGACCAGCCGCGCGTGGTCGTTCCAGGCGAAGTCCTCGTGGAAGGCGAAGGTGTCCTCGGTGACCGACTTGGCCGGGTCGTCCAGCGAGGGGATCGAGGAGAGCAGGTCGTACGTGCAGTCGAAGTGCACCTCGAACATGCGCCCGCCCCGCATCGTGTAGCCGGTCTCGGGTGAGCCGGCGGCGTCGAGGCTGCCGCCCTCCCGGTCCTGCTCCTCCAGGATCACGATGTTCGAACCGGCGAACCCGCCCTCCCGGATCAGGAACGCCGCCGCCGACAGCGACGCGATCCCGCTGCCCACCAGGTAGGCCTTCGCTTCTCCGGCATCAACCATGATCGAAAGCCTCCACAGGTGACAGAGCCGACAGGATCCGAGCGCGGACCCTATCGACCCGAAGTCACAATGCGTACGGCCGATACCACGATGAGCAGTCGCGAGGACGTCAGGCGGTGTCGACCGCGGCGGCGTCCTGGAGGCCGAGGAGCTCGATGGCCTGCTCGCGCATCCTGTACTTCTGGACCTTGCCGGTGACGGTCATGGGGAACTCGTCGGTGACGTGGACGTAGCGGGGGACCTTGTGGCGGGCGATGCGGCCCTGGCAGAAACCGGCGACGTCGTCGACCGTGAGCGTGGCGCCCTCGCGCAGCCGCACCCAGGCCATCAGCTCCTCGCCGTAGCGCACGTCGGGCACGCCGATCACCTGGACGTCGACGATGTCGGGGTGCCCGTACAGGAACTCCTCGATCTCCCGCGGGTACACGTTCTCGCCGCCCCGGATGACCATGTCCTTGATGCGGCCCACGATGTTCAGGTAGCCCTCGTCGTCCATGGTGGCCAGGTCGCCGGTGTGCATCCACCGGGCGGCGTCGATGGCCTCGGCCGTGCGCTCGGCGTCGTCCCAGTAGCCGAGCATCACCGAGTAGCCCCGGGTGCACAGCTCGCCCGACTCGCCCAGCCGCACCGGCAGCCCGGTGGCCGGGTCGACGATCTTCACCTCGACGTGCGGATGGACCCGGCCGACGCTGCCCACCCGCTTGTCCACCGGGTCGTCGACGGCGGTCTGCGTCGACACCGGCGAGGTCTCGGTCATGCCGTAACAGATGGTCACCTCGTCCATGTGCATCCGCTCGATGCACTGCTTCATCACCTCCACCGGGCACGGTGAGCCGGCCATGATCCCGGTGCGCAGCGTGCCCAGGTCGAACCGCTCGAAGTCCGGCAGGTCGAGCTCGGCGATGAACATGGTGGGAACGCCGTAGAGGCTCGTGCACCGCTCGGACTCGACCGCCTGGAGGGTGGCCACCGGCTCGAACGCCGGGGCCGGCACCACGATGGTGGCCCCGTGGGTGGTGCAGGCCAGGTTGCCCAGCACCATCCCGAAGCAGTGGTAGAAGGGCACGGGGATGCAGACGCGGTCGTGCTCGGTGTAGGCGCAGCCCTCGCCGACGAAGTAGCCGTTGTTGAGGATGTTGTGGTGGGTGAGCGTGGCGCCCTTGGGGAAGCCGGTGGTGCCGCTCGTGTACTGGATGTTGATGGGGTCGTCGAAGGCCAGCTCGGCCTCCCGGTCGCGCAGGGCCTGGTCGCCGACCGACTCGCCGCGGGCCAACAGGTCGTGCCAGCCGGGGGTGCCGAGGTAGACCACCTCTTCGAGCGCCGGCAGCTCGGGGCGGACCTCGTCGAGCATCGCCCGGTAGTCGCTGGTCTTGAAGTCGGTGGCGGCGATCACCGCCCGGCAACCGGACTGGCGCAGCGCGTACGCCACCTCCGACGTGCGGTACGCGGGGTTGAGGTTGACCAGGATCACGCCGACCTGGGCGGTGGCGTACTGGACCAGCACCCACTCGGCGTTGTTCGGGCTCCAGATGCCGACCCGGTCACCGCGCCGGAGGCCCGACGCCAGCAGGCCCCGGGCCACGCGCTCGACCTCGTGGGCCAGCTCGGCGTAGGTCAGCCGCACGTCCTGGAACGGCACCACCAGCGCCTCGCGGTCGCCGCACCGCTCGACGGTGGCGGCCAGGTTCTGACCGATGGTCTGGCCGAGCAGTGGCACGCTCGACGCACCGGATGCGTACGCGATCTCCGTCATGCTGCAGTTCCCCCTTGCCCGGAGTATCGCAGCTGAGTCAGGTGGGCGGCTCGGCCGCTCGGGGTGCGCCGACCAGGTCGGCGACCTCGGGGACCAGGGTCCACACCGGGTCGGTGGCGTCGCGGGTGCCGTGGCGCAGGCGGTCGGACACGGGCCACCGGCCGGCCTCGTCGTCGATCCGCGACCACTCGGTGGTGGCGACCCGGGCGGCGATCCGCCACTCGCCGGCGCGGCGCTCGAACCGGTCGACGAAGCGGAACCCGGTCATGAGGTTCCTGGTCGGGTCGAACCCGCCGTCGCGCCCCGGCGCCGAGCCCCGGTGGTAGGCGACCCCGTACGACTCCGCCAACGCCACGTCGCCGCGGTCGGCCACGTCGACCAGCTGGTTGGCCACCAGGTGGAACGTGGAGTCGTAGCGCTCCAGCAGCCCGAACACCCAGCTCACGTAGGCGTCGACCCCGCCCTCGAACGAGCCGTGCTCGTCGGTGGCGTCGGGGTGGTAGCAGGAGCTGACGAGCTCGGCGTCGAGCCGGTCGATCCCGCGGCAGTAGCGCAGCACCACCCGGCGGATCTCGCGCTCGTCGGCCAGCAGCCGCAGGATGTCGGACGGCGCGGTCACGGCGACAGCTGGATGGGGACGGGCGGGACGCCGAGCACCCGCTTGCTGACCGCCCGCGCCGTGCGGGTGACGGTCTCGGCGTACTCGACCACCACGGCGGCTTCGAGGTGCCGCGGCAGCCCCGCCAGCGTGATGGCCACCGCCACCCGGCCCTGGGGGTCGAACACCGGGGCGCTGATCATCGAGATGTCGTAGATCTCGCCGGAGCCCAGCGTCTCGAGCTGGTACTCGGCGTTGCCGAGCCGCTCGAAGAGGGCGTTGATGTCGCGCTTGAGGTCCTCGCGGCCGGGGGCGTCGGTGAGGCTCTCGGACATCCGGTTGACGTCGATGTGGGCGGACCCGAGGTCGAGCCCCACCGCGTAGCCCCGGGCCCGCACGGCGTCGAGTATCCCCAGCTGCTTGGTGCGCTGCTCCGGCGTCAGGACGGTCGGCGCGCCCTTGAGCCAGTCCTCGATCTCGTCGGGCGACGACCAGGCCATGTGCACGGTGCCGTAGGGCGGCACGCAGGGCACGCGCTGGCCGACCCGGAACTGGGGGGCGCTCAGCTGCGGGCGTCCGGCGCTGCCCACGTAGACCATGTCGGCGCCCACCAGCGCGGTGACCACCACCTCGAGGTCGAGCTGCTTGCTGAGGGCGTCGATCTCGGTGGTGGCCTCGGTGATCGCCCGGTGCTGGGAGAGCGCCGCCTGCCCGACCACCACCAGACCGGGACCGAGCCGGTAGGTGCGGTGCCGGGGGTGGCGCTCGACGTAGCCGGCCTTGGTGAGGGCCCCGAGGACGGCGTGCACGGAGGCGTTGTTGATGCCCAGCAGGCGGCTCAGCTCGCTCATCGAGAAGGCGTCGGTGGGGTGGGCGGCCAGGTAGTTGAGGATGTCGACGGCCCGGTCGACGGCCGGTGCCCGGCGCGGTCCACTCACGGGCGGGTGGCGGCGCGACGGGGCCGATCCGGTCGTCCCGGCAGTGGCTGTTGGCCCCTGTGCCTCATCGGATCGTCCTCCCCTGCCCGTGCGATCTGTCCGGGCTGCGCCTCCGAGAGGACCCTAACCTAGCTCCAGTGAGTTGTACATATACGTAAGAGATCGTCGTTATTGCGATGAACCCTTGCGCCAACGTGCACGTGGTGTTAGACCGCAGACCCGTCAGGCGTCGTTAAGAGGGGGGACCTCGATGGGCTTGCAGATCGCCAAGTTGACCTCGGAGCTGGCCGCCAACGGGCCGCCGCTGTTCTTCCCGGACCCGACCGTCCCGGTCACGTTCAACTTCGACCAGGGCCTCGCCGCCGAGGAGACCTTCCCCCTCGACGACTTCAAGGCGCTCGCCCCGGCGATCCTCGACCGCGACGGCGCCCGTGCCCTCGAGTACATCTCGTTCGACCACGACGCGGGCCGCCTCTTCTACTCACCCACCTACGTCGAGCTGGTGCTGGGCAACACCGACCTGCGCCACGAGATCGCCGCCTGGGTCGGCCGCCTCCAGCAGCGCCCCGACCTGCGTGCCGACAACGTGATCCTCTGCTCGGGCTCGGTCCAGGGGATCTCGCTGGCCGTCAACGCCTTCGTCGAGCCGGGCGACGGCGTGATCGTCGAAGCGGCGTCGTTCCCCTACGCGCTGCGCTACATCGAGATGCGCGGCGGCGACATCCGCACGGTGCCCGTCGACGACGACGGCATCGATGTCGACGCCGTCGAAGCGCAGCTCGTCGCGCTGCGCGACCAGGGCGTCCGCCCGAAGATGATCTACACGATCCCCACGTTCCAGCTGCCCACCGGGGTGTGCACCAGCCTGGAGCGCCGGCGCCGGCTGCTGGAGCTGGCCGAGGAGCACGACGTGATGGTCCTGGAGGACCACGTCTACGCCGACATCCGGGTCGAGGGCGAGCACATCCCCAGCCTCCTGCAGCTCGACACCACCGGCCGGGTGATCCAGGCCCACAGCTTCTCCAAGATCGTCGCCCCCGGCATCCGCCTCGGCTGGATGACCGCCGGCGCCGAGGCCATCGGGGCACTCGCCGCCGTCCGCCAGGACCTGGGCGTCAGCCAGTGGTTCGCCCGGATGATGACCGAGTTCATGCGGCAGGGGAAGCTCGACC
The DNA here is from genome assembly GCA_035316325.1 of Acidimicrobiales bacterium. Classification (NCBI taxonomy): domain Bacteria; kingdom Bacillati; phylum Actinomycetota; class Acidimicrobiia; order Acidimicrobiales; species Acidimicrobiales bacterium. The sequence continues at coordinate 52,894 of DATHJB010000015.1, read as the reverse complement.
CGCACATCGAGCGGGCCAACGTCGTCTACCGCCGCCGGCGCGACCTGGCGGTCGCCGCCATGCGCGAGCACTGCGGCGAGTTCGTCGACTTCCGGGTGCCCGACGGCGGCTTCTACCTGTGGATCGAGATGACCTCCGACCGGGTCGACTGGGAGCGGGCCGGCAACCAGGCCGCCGCCAACGGCGTGTTCTTCCGCCCCGGCGAGGTCTTCATGGGCGAGGAGCAAGGGCGCCGCTTCCTGCGCCTGGCCTTCAGTCACGTCGCCGAGGACGAGCTGGCCCGCGGCATCGAGGTGCTGGGCCAGGCCATGCGCGACGCCCGCCACGATCCCGTCCGCTGACGCCTTCCGCCCTCGACCGACCGTTCGACCGTCCGAGCCAAGGGGAGCACCGCATGACCGTCACCGAGCTACCGAAGATCGTCAGCGTCGACGACCACGTCATCGAGCCGGCGCACCTCTTCGACACCTGGCTGCCGGCCAAGTTCCGCGACCGCGGGCCGAAGATCCAGCGCAAGGGCATCGCCGGCACGAGGTTCGAGGGCGGCAGCACCTTCGTCTACGACTTCGACGACGCCGGCCCGCCCGCCGACATGTGGTTCTACGAGGACCTGATCTTCCCGTTGCGCCGCAACATCGCCGCCGTGGGCTACCCGCGGGAGGAGATGTCGATGCAGACGGTCACCTACGACCAGATGCGGCCCGGCTGCTTCGACCCCAAGGCCCGCCTCGAGGACATGGACGCCAACTGGGTGGAGGCGTCGCTGTGCTTCCCGACCTTCCCCCGCTTCTGCGGCCAGACCTTCTCCGAGGCCCAGGACAAGGAGCTCGCGCTGGCCTGCGTCCGGGCCTACAACGACTGGATGGTGGAGGAGTGGTGCGGCGACTCCGGCGGCCGCCTCATCCCGCTCACGATCATCCCGCTGTGGGACGTCGACCTCGCCGTCGAGGAGATCCACCGCAACGCCGCCCGGGGCGTCCGGGCCGTGTGCTTCAGCGAGATCCCGGCCAAGCTCGGCCTCCCCTCGATCCACACCGGCTACTGGGACCCGTTCTTCTCGGCCTGCGCGGACACCGGCACGGTGGTCAACCTGCACATCGGCTCGTCGTCGGCGATGACCAGCACGTCGGTCGACGCCCCGCCGGCGGTGCAGATCACGCTGAGCTTCAACTACGCGCTGGTGTCGATGTCGGACTACCTGTTCTCCGGCCTCTTCGTCCGCTTCCCGAACCTGACCATCGCCTACTCCGAGGGCCAGATGGGCTGGATCCCGTTCGTGCTCCAGCGGGCCGACGACGTGTGGGAGGAGCACCGGGGCTGGGCCGGGGTGGCCGACACCATCCCCGAGCCGCCCTCCACCTACTTCCACCGCAACATCTACGCCTGCTTCTTCCGTGACGCCTTCGGCATGCAGGTCATCGACGCCATCGGCCCCGACCGGGTGACTTTCGAGACCGACTACCCCCACACCGACTCGACGTGGCCGCACACCAAGGACGTCGCCACGTCGATGCTGGAGGGGGTCCCGGACGACATCGTCCACAAGGTGCTGCGGGGCAACGCCATCACGATGCTCGGGCTGGACCTGTGATCCGGATCGGCGCCACCACCGGGATGTCGCAGGCCACCGCCCGCTCCGGCGTGGTTCACGTGGCCGGCCAGGTGGCGTGGGGCGACGACGGCGAGGTGGTGGGCGAGGGCGACAGCCGGCGCCACGCCGACCAGGTGTTCGCCAACCTGCGGCGGGTGCTGGCCGAGGCGGGGTGCGGGTTCGACGACGTCGCCAAGCTCACCTGCTACCTCACCGACCCGGCCGACTTCCCCGGGTACGCGGCGGCCAAGGCCGCGGTGTTCGGCGACCAGGCACCGGCCAGCACCACCGTGGTCGTGGCCGCGCTGCTCGACCCGCGGCTGTCGATCGAGGTGGAGGCCGTGGCCATCCGCACCGCCGCCGGCTCGACCGCCGGGGTTGCGTCGTGACGGTGCTCGACCACGAGGCCGTCCACCAGCTGCTGCACCCGGTGGGGGTGGCGATCGTCGGCGGCATCGACCGGAGCGCCAGCGAGGCCGCCGCCCGCGCCCGCTACGACCCGCTCTACGGCGCCGGAAGCTGGCACCTCGTCAGCCCCCGGGGTGGCGCCATCGGGTCGCTGCCCGTGCACGAGACGCTCGACGCCGTGCCGGGTCGCCTCGACCTGGCCATCCTCACCACCCCGCCCGAGGCCTGCCCGGAGATCGTCGAGCAGTGCGGGGCCCGGGGCATCCGCCATGTGGTGGTGTTCAGCTCGGGCTTCCGCGAGGTCGGCGGCCGGGGCGTCGAGATCGAGGAGCAGCTGGCGGTGGCCGGTCGCCGTGCCGGCGTGCGGATCCTGGGGCCCAACACCAACACGAACGCCTTCGAGCCCCAGCCCGAGATCCCCGGCTACCGCTACGGGAAGATCGGCGTGGTCACGCAGTCGGGCCACAACGGCCGGCCCATCGTGCAGGGCGCCGAGGTCGGCATCGGGTTCAGCCGCCAGGTGCCGTGCGGCAACGAGGTCGACCTCGACGTCTGCGACTTCATCCACTACTACGCCCACGACCCCGACACCGCGGTGGTGGCCGGCTACATCGAGGGCTTCCGGTCGATCGACAAGCTGCGGGTCGCCCTGCAGGCCTGCAACGACGCCGGCAAGCCGGTCGTGCTGCTCAAGATCGGCTCGACCGACGCCGGGTCGACGATGGCCCAGTCGCACACCGGGCACCTCACCGGCGCCGATGCCGCCATCGACGGGCTGTTCGAGCAGTACGGGGTGGTGCGGGTGCGCGACCTCGACGAGCTGCTGGAGACCGCGGCGCTGCTGGCCAAGATCCCGCCCGGCACCGGCTCGAACGTGGCGCTGTACTCGATCTCCGGCGGCTCCGGCACCCTCATGGCCGAGCAGGCCCAGCTCGCCGGCCTGCCCATCCCCGAGCTGAGCGCCGCCACCCAGGCCAAGCTGCACGAGCACCTGCCGGGGTACCTCACAGTGCGCAACCCGGTCGACAACGGCGGCACCTTCATCATGCGGGCCGGGCCCGAGGCGCGGCGCGAGGTGCTCACCGCCATCCTCGACGACCCGGCCGTCGACATCCTCGTGGTCGGCATCACCGGCGCCATGGGCCTCACCGGCGACCCGCTGTGCGAGGACCTCCGTGACATGGCGGCCGAGGGGCTGGCCAAGCCGGTGGTCACCACCTGGAACTCGCCGAAGGTCGACGAGCGGGGCTACGACCTGCTGCTCGAGTCGCAGCTGCCGATGTTCCGCAGCTTCCGCAACTGCTTCGCCGCCATCCGCCGGCTCGGCGACCGGCGCGACCAGGTCACGCGGCTCCGCCCCCGCCCACCCCTCGGCAAATTGCGTTCGTCGGCCCGCTCCATGCGGGTTCTGGAACGCAATTTGGAGGGGTTGGAGGGGTTGGAGGGGCTGGAGGGGGTGCTCGGGGCGGATCGGAGCCGGGAGCTGCTGGAGGCCGCAGGTGTACCGGTCACCGCCGAGCGGGTGGCCGCCGACGCCGACGGCGCGGTCGCCGCGGCCACCGCCATCGGCTTCCCCGTGGCGCTCAAGGTCGCCTCGGCCGACATCCCCCACAAGTCCGACGAGGGGCTGGTGCGCCTCGACCTGGCCGATGCCGTGGAGGTCCGCCGGGCCCACGACGAGCTGCGGGCGCTGGTCGCCGCGGCCCGCCCCGATGCCCGGGTCGACGGCGTCCTCGTGCAGGCGATGGTCAGCGGCGCCCAGGAGATGATCGTCGGGATCTCCCGCGACCCCGCCCTCGGCCCCGCGCTGCTGGTCGGCCTGGGCGGCGTCTACGCCGAGGTGTTCGCCGACACCGCCGTGCGCCCGCTGCCGGTCGACGAGCAGGACGTGCGCGAGATGATCCGCAGCCTCGCCTGCTTCCCCCTGCTCGACGGCGCCCGGGGCCGGCCGAAGCTGGCCGTCGACGCCCTGGTCGCCACCGCCATGGCCACCGCCCGCCTGGCCTCCGAGCTGGGCGACCGCCTGGTCGAGCTCGACGTCAACCCCGTGGTCCTCACCGAGGACGCGGCGGTGGCCGTCGACTCGCTCGTCGTGCTGACCGAGACCGAGACCGAGAACCCGAGGAGAGAACCTTGACCACGATCGACCGCACGGTCGTCGACCGCTTCTGGCAGGGCATCGACACCCACGACTGGGACCTGGTCGCCTCGACCCTGGCCGACGACTTCACCCGCATCGGCATGCGCGACGACGAGGACGACACCGCCCGCAACAAGGCCGACTACCTCGACTTCGTCGCCAAGGTCACCGGGAAGATGGACCACCACGACCTGAAGGTCGAGCGGATCTTCTGGTCGGAGGACGGCCGGTCCGTGATCGCCGAGTGCATCGAGACGATCCGCCCGCCGGGTGAGGACACCCTGGTCATGCGGTTCATCAACGTGATGGAGGTCAACGACGCCGGGCTGTTCACCAAGCTCGACATCTTCTGGAAGACCCCGCCCCGCATGCCACCGGCGTGGATCACCCCCGAGGCGCTCAAGGACGACGGCCCGGCCGCCTGAGCCGGGGCACACGGACGCGCCCGCGGCGGGCCGCACACGAGGAAGGGGGGACCATGAGCTTGCACGACATGCGGGAGGACGCAGCCGACGTGGCTACGGTCGTCTCCCTCGTGCCCGAGGGGAACGACGGAGGCGCCGCCGTACCGGCACGCCCGGTGTCGCGCGGCGCGGCCGCCTGGCGGGTCGGCCGCTTCGTGGTGCTGCGGCTGGCCGCCGCGGTGCTGGTGCTCGTGCTGGTCTCGGTGATCGTCTTCGGGCTGGTGCTGCTCATCCCGGGCGACCCGGCGGTGACCCTCAGCGGCGAGCTCGCCTCCGAGACCACGGTCGCGGCCACCCAGGAGCGGCTCGGCCTCGACGAACCCCTGGTCGAGCAGTACCTGGACTGGGCGACGGCGGCGCTCCGCGGCGACCTCGGAACGTCGCTGCGGAGCGGCACGTCGGTGTCCGACGCACTCGGCAGCCGGCTCCCCGCCACCCTCTCGCTGGCGGTGGGCGGGCTGATCGTCACCGTGGTCCTCTCGGTGGGCCTGGGGACGCTCGCCGGGATGCGCCGCGGTACCTGGGTCGACCGGGTGGTCACGGCGGTGTCGTCGGCGGGCATCGCCATGCCCCCGTTCTGGGTGGCTCTGCTGCTGGTCGTGTTCGTGGCCGAGGGCAGCTCGTGGTTCCCCGCCACCCGCTACACGCCGGCCACCGAGGGCCTGGGGCCGTGGTTCCGGAGCCTGGTGCTGCCCTCGATCGCGCTCGGCCTGGCCCCGGCCGGGGAGGCGACCCGGCAGGTGCGGGGCGTCGTCGCCACCGTGGTCGACCGCGACTACGTGCGGGCCGCCCGGGCCAAGGGCCTGCGAGGCCGCACCGTGGTGGCCCGGCACGTGCTGCTCAACGCGGCCACCACGATCGTGGTGGTCATCGGCCTCCAGGCCACGATCCTGCTGGGCGGGACGGTGCTGGTCGAGCAGGTCTTCAACTTCCAGGGCATCGGGTCGTACGCCTTCCGGGCGGTGCAGGACCGCGACCTGCCCGCCATCCAGGCCGTGGTGCTCCTGCTGGCGGTGTGCGTGCTGCTGGTGAACCTCGTGGTCGACCTCGCCACCGTCGTGCTCGACCCCCGCCGCCGGGCGGCCCTCGTGGGAGGTGGGCGATGACCCTCGTCCCGGCGCCGGCCGAGATCCCCGTCCTGCCCGCTGCCGCTGACCGGGCCGTCGGCCCGGTGCGCCGGGTGGCGTCGGCGCTGTGGCGCCAGCGGCTGGCCCGGATCTCGGGTGCTGTGCTGCTGCTGATGATCGTGGTGGCGGTGCTGGCCCCGCTGGTGGCGCCGTCCGACCCGCTGGCGCAGGACCTCGACGCCAGCCTCGCCTCGCCCAGCTGGTCGCACCCGCTGGGCACCGACCAGCTGGGGCGCGACATCCTCAGCCGGCTGATCTTCGGGGCCCGGCTGTCGCTGGGCGCCGCCGCCATCGCCGTGGCCGTGGCCACGCTGCTGGGCGTGCTGCCGGGCCTGGTCGCCGGCTACGTGGGCGGGTGGGTCGACGCCGTGGTCATGCGGATCACCGACGCGCTGATGAGCTTCCCGCCGCTGATCCTGGCCCTGGCCATCACCGGCGTGCTCGGTCCGGGGCTGGGCAACGCCATGGTGGCGGTGGGTGTGGTGTTCGCCCCGCGGTTCGTGCGCCTGGCCCGGGCCGCGGTGATCGACATCCGGGAGGCCGACTTCGTGCAGGCGGCCCGGTCGATCGGGGTGTCGGAGCGGGCGATCCTTGGTCGCCACGTGCTGCCCAACGCCCTGGGGCCGCTGGTGGTGCAGGTGACCGTGACTGCCGGGTTCGCCATGCTGGCCGAGGCGAGCCTGAGCTTCCTCGGCCTGGGGGTGCAGCCGCCCGAGGCGAGCTGGGGGTCGATGATCGGCGAGGCGGCCCGGCTGATCAGCCAGACGAAGCTGCTCGTCGTGTGGCCCGGCCTGGCCATCACGATCACGGTGCTGGCCCTCGGGTTCCTGGGCGACGGCCTGCGCCAGGCCCTCGGCCTCGAACAGGGGAGCGGCGACGATGCCTGATCCCTCGGTGCTGGAGGTGCGTGACCTGACCGTGGAGGTGCGGGTCGGCGGGGCGTGGCTGCCGGTGGTGGAGGACCTGTCGCTCGACATCGGTCGCAACGAGATCCTCGGCCTGGTGGGCGAGTCGGGGTCGGGCAAGTCGGTGACGGCGCTGGCCGTGATGGGCCTGCTGCCCGAGGGACGGGTGCGGGTGGCCCGCGGTGAGGCGTGGTTCGACGGCCGCGACCTGCTGGCCCTGCCCGCCCGGCGGCTCAACGCCGTGCGCGGCGCCGAGATCGCCATGGTGTTCCAGGACCCGCTCACCAGCCTGAACCCCCTGCTCCGGGTGGGTGCCCAGGTGGCCGAGCCGCTGCGCCGCCACCGTGGGCTGTCCCGCCGGGCCGCCGCTGAGGAGGCCACCCGCTGGCTCGACCGGGTGGGGCTGCCCGAGCCCGAGCGGCTGAGTGGCTGCTACCCGTTCGAGCTCTCCGGCGGCATGCGCCAGCGGGTGGCCATCGCCACGGCGTTGGCCTGCGGGCCCAAGCTGCTGCTGGCCGACGAGCCGACCACCGCGCTCGACGTGACCGTGCAGTCGGGGATCCTGCGACTGCTGGGGGAGCTGCAGGCCGAGGGCGATCTGTCGATCCTGTTCGTGTCCCACGACCTGGCGGTGGTCGCCGAGCTGTGCGACCGGGTGGCGGTGATGTACGCCGGGCAGGTCGTGGAGCTGGCGCCGGCCGCCGACCTGTTCGAGCGGCCGCGGTCGCCCTATGCCGAGGGCCTGCTGCGGGCCATGCCCCGGCTGGTGAAGACGCCCGGCAGCTACTGGATCGAGGGCCGACCGCCCACCGCCGTCGACCTGGCGCAGCTCTCCGGGTGCCGCTTCGCGCCCCGCTGCGACCACGCCGTCGCGGCGTGCGCCGAGGCGGTGCCCCCGCTGACGGCGACCGCCTCCGACGGCGACGTCGACCGCTCGGTGCGCTGCATCCGCGCCGATGAGCTCCAGCTCGAAGGAGCCGACGGGTGACCCCGGTCCTGGACATCCGGGGGCTGACCGTGAGCTACGGGTCGGGGCCGCCCGAGCGCCGCCGGCTGGTGGTGCGCGGGGTCGACCTGGCGGTGCCGCCGGGCGAGGTCGTGGCGCTGGTGGGGGAGTCGGGGTCGGGGAAGTCGTCCACCATCCGCGGGGCGCTGGGTCTGGTGCCCGTCGACGCCGGCGAGTCGTGGATCGGCGGGGTCGACCTGCTGGCGGCGTCGCGGCGGGAACGGCAGCGCCTGCGGTCCCGGGTGCAGATGGTGTTCCAGGACCCGTACTCGTCGCTCGACCCGCTGATGACCGTCGCCGACCTGGTGGCCGAGCCGCTGAAGGTCCACACCGACCTGTCCCGCCCCGAGCGCGTCGAGCGGGTGGCCGGGATGCTGGAACGGGTCGGCATCGGGCGCGACGCCCTGCGCCGCCTGCCGGCCGACTTCTCGGGCGGGCAGCGCCAGCGCATCGCCATCGCCCGGGCGCTCGTCGTCGGTCCCCAGGTGCTGGTGTGCGACGAGCCCGTCTCCGCCCTCGACGTGTCCACCCAGAACCAGGTGCTCGACCTGATCCGGTCGACGTGCGACCGCGACGGCGTCGGCGTGCTGCTGATCGCCCACGACCTGGCCGTGGTCCGGCAGGTGGCCGACCAGGTGGCAGTGATGTGCCGGGGTGAGATCGTCGAGGAGCGGAGCTGCGACGAGCTGTTCGACGCACCCCGGCACACCTACACCCGCGAGCTCCTCGACGCCGCGCCCCGGATCGGGGGTCGCCGTGCTCGCCGAGCGTGAGGCCGAGGTGCTGGTCACGGGGCTCTGCTATCCCGAGTGCCCGCGCTGGCACGACGGGCACCTGTGGCTGTCCGACCAGTACGACCGCACGGTCTGGCGGATCGACGAGCAGGGCGCCCGGACGGTCGCCGCCCGCCTCGACGGTCCGCCCAGCGGGCTCGGCTGGCTGGCCGAGGGTGACGGCGATAGCGACAGTGACCTGCTGGTGGTCTCGATGCACGACCGGACCGTCCGGCGCGTCGGCGCCGACGTCGACGGTACGCCGACGGTCTTCGCCGACCTCTCCGCCCACCACCGCGGCCCCAGCAACGACATGGTCGTGGTGCCGCCCGACCTGGTCTACGTGGGCAACATCGGGTTCGACTTCTACGCCGGCGAGTCGCTGGCCGAGACCGTGCTGCTGCGGGTCGATCGCGACGGCCGGGTGTCGGTGGCCGCCGACGGGCTGGTGTGCCCCAACGGCATGGCCGTCTCGCCCGACCGCGACCGGCTGTACGTCGCCGAGTCGCTGGCCGGCCGCATCACCACCTTCGCCATCGCGCCCGACGGCACCCTGCACGACCGCACGGTGTTCGCCGAGCTGCCCGGCCGCCGCCCCGACGGCATCTGCCTCGACGCCGACGGCGCCGTGTGGGCGGCCTGCGCCCGCACCCCCGAGGCGGTGCGGATCGCCCCCGGCGGCGAGGTGGTCGACGTGGTCCGCAGCCGCGACAACCACGTCTACGCCTGCGCCCTCGGCGGCACCGACCGCCGGACGCTGTTCCTCTGCACCGCCCCCTCCGACGTCCCCGACGAGGCCCTCGCCCGCCGGGGCGGGCAGGTCGAGACGTGCCGCGTCGAGGTCCCCGGGGCGGGCTGGCCGTGAGCACCCGAACCCCCGATGGAGGGCCCGAGATGACGCAGGCACCCCTGCCCCTGACCGACGACGGGAGCATCGCCGCGGTCTTCGAGGCGTCCAAGAACTGGGGGCGCTGGGGCGACGACGACGGCAAGGGCACCCTCAACCTGATCACCCCGGCCAAGCGCGTCGAGGCCGCCGGGCTGGTGCGCAGCGGCCGGTCGCTGAGCCTGGCCCAGCCGCTCTCCAAGCACGCGTCGGTGAAGAACCCCCGGCCGATCACGCACCTCACGGCGTTCGAGTCGCACCAGCCCCGGGCGATGATCGACTACTTCGGGATGGTGCCGCACGGCTTCTCCGTGACGCACCTCGACGCCATCGGCCACGTCTTCTTCGAGGACACCCTCTACAACGGGCACCGGGCCGCCGACGTCTGCTCGAAGAGCGACGGGCTGCTCGAATGCTCGATCTACGCCCAGCGGGAGGGCATCTTCACCCGCGGGGTGCTGCTCGACGTGGCCGCGGCCCGGGGCGTCGAGTGGCTCGAACCCGACGCCTACGTGACCGTCGCCGACCTGGAGGCGGCCGAGGCCCACGGCGGCGTCGAGGTGTCCTCCGGCGACGCGCTGCTGGTCCGGGTGGGACGGGACGCGTGCGAGGAGGCGCGGGGCGTCGGCGACCAGGCGCAGCGGGCCGGGCTCGACGCCGCCGCCGTGGGCTGGCTGCACGAGCGTGACATCGCGGTCTTCGGCGGCGACTGCATCGAACGCATGCCCTACCCGAGCGAGCGCTTCCCGGTGCCGCTGCACCAGATCGGCTGCGTGGCCATGGGCCTGGTCCTGCTGGACACGCCGCTGGTCGAGGACCTCGCCCGCGCGTGCGCCGAGCAGGGCCGCTTCGAGTTCCTGCTCACGTGCGCCCCCCTCCCCATCCCCGGCGGCACCGGCTCGCCGGTCAACCCGCTGGCGGTCTTCTGATGCCACAGAGGCGGACAGACGCGACAGATGCGATCCATGAATCGAAGGGAAGTCATCCGATGAACCAGTTCACGGCTACAGGGAGCAGGCGGCGCCGTCGCTCGCTGCTGGCGCTCACGCTCGCGCTGGCACTGCTCGGCGGGGCCTGCGGTGGAGGCGACGACGACACGTCGTCGACGCCGGCCGACGAGGACGACGGGGGTGCGGGTGGCGGCGAGCCCGCCGGCGTCTTCCAGTGGGGCGCCGACCTGGCGTTGACCCGCTGGGACCCGCACAAGGCGACCCTCGGGCAGGACGGCGTGTGGCTGTTCCCCGTCTACGACCGCCTCGTGCACCTCGACCCCGAGGGTGAGCCGATTCCCGGCCTGGCCGAGTCGTGGGAGTTCGACGCCGACGGCACGGTGCTCACGCTGCAGCTCCGGCCCGAGGTCACCTTCCACGACGGCGAGCCGCTCGACGCCGAGGCCGTCAAGGCCAACATCGAGCGGGCCAAGACGCTGGAGGACTCGTCGGTCGCCGGCGACCTGGCCACGATCGAGACCGTCGAGGTGGTCGACCCGCTGACCGTGGCGCTCAACCTCAGCCAGGCCGACGCGGCGCTGCCCCGGCGGCTGTCGGACCGGGCGGGGGCGATGGTGTCGCCGGCCGCGTTCGAGTCCGACCTCGACACGCAGCCGGTGGGGGCGGGCATGTTCCGGCTCACCGACTACGTCGAGGGCGACAAGGCGACCCTGGAGGCCTACGACGGCTACTGGGACCCCGACGCCGTCCAGGTCGAGGGCATGGAGATCTACGCCATCACGGACCCTGTCACCCGGCTCAGCGCCCTGAGCGACGGTCAGCTCGACGCCACCGTGCTGGCCGCCGGCGACGCCGCCACGGCCGAGGGCCAGGGGTTCACGGTGACCCCGTACGAGTCGCTGGAGGTCTGGTACCTGGGCCTCAACTCGTCGAAGGGCGAGCTGGGGACGCTGGAGGCCCGCCAGGCGATCATGCGCGGCATCGACCGCGAGGCGATCATCGAGGCGGTCTGGTTCGGGTTGGGCACCCCGGCGGTGCAGATGTTCCCCGAGGGCTACTTCGCCACCGACCCGGCCACCACCGCGGAGGACTGGGGCTACGACCCCGACGCCGCCCGCGACCTGCTCGACGAGGCCGGCCTGGCCGACGGGTTCCCGCTGGAGATCATCGTCCCCGGTCCCGGCCCGGTGCCGACGGCCGAGGCGGTCGCCGCCCAGCTCGGCGAGATCGGCATCGACACCACGCTGCGCCAGGTGGACGCCACCCAGGCGTCGGCCATCTTCAACACCAACCAGGAGGGCTCCGCGATCATCGGGCCCTGGTCCGGCCGGCCCGACCCGACGCAGGTGTCGGGCACGCTCTACATCGCCGACGGGTTCTTCAACGTCAGCGGCGAGTCGACGCCCGACCTCGAGCGGCTGCACACCGAGGGCCTGGCCACCTCCGATCCCGATGCGCGGGCCGGGATCGTGCAGGAGCTGTCGGCCGAGATGACCCGCTCGGCGTTCCAGATCCCGCTGTTCTTCCCGGAGAAGCCGCTGGCCGCGGCCGAGGGCGTCGACGGCCTGGTGCCGTACGCCGGGAAGCTGGAGTTCCGCGGGGTGTCGGTGAGCGACTGACCCCTTGCGGGTCCCGGCCGGCGTCGCCCCCTGTGCGCCGGCCGGGACCTCGTCCTGTCCTGTCCTCGCTTCCGGAAAGGAGCCCGCGTGTCCCCCGACGCGGCGACCACCCTCAACTCCCCACTGGCCGGTCTTCGGATCCTCGACGTGTCGATGCTCGGTCCCGGTGCCCTCGGCACGCACCTGGCCGATCTCGGCGCCGACGTCGTCAAGGTGGAACCACCCGGCGGCGACTACGTCCGGAACATGTCGTGGCCCATCATCGACGGCGCATCGCTGCTGCACTGGCACATCAGCCGGGGCAAGCGATCGATCACGCTCGACCTGAAGGCGCCCGCCGGCGTGGCCACGTTCCTGCAACTGGCCGAGCGGGTCGACGCCGTGGTGGAGGCCATGCGCCCCGGCACCCTCGAGCGCCTGGGGGTCGGCTACGACGACCTGCGCGCCGTCAACCCGGGGATCGTCATGGTGTCGATCTCGGGCTTCGGCATGACCGGGCCGTACGCGCCGATGCCGACCCACGGGATCGCCTACGACGCCTGGGCGGGCCTGGTGCAGCCGGCCTACGACGACGAGGGCTTCTGCTTCATCCCCGAGCACCCGTCGGTGGGGATGCACGCCGGTCCGCTCTACGGGGCGCTGGGACTGCTCGCCGGTGTGCACCGCGCCCGCGAGACCGGGGTCGGGATGCACCTGGAGGTGGCCCAGTCCGACGCCGCCGCGGCCATGGACTGGGTGCGCAACGCCGCCTGGCGGGCCTACGAGCGCCCCGACGACGAGGTCACCGGCAACGCCGCCGACGGCTACGAGCGGCGGGCGCCGGGCACGGCCGGGATGGAGGAGGGCGTGCGCTACCAGATGTACGACTCCTCCGACGGCGTGGTGCTGCTCATGGCGTCGGAGCGGAAGTTCTGGCGGAACTTCTGCACCGCGATCGGGCGGCCCGAGCTGTTCGAGGCCCACCCCGGCGCCGAGTTCGCCGACCACGCCCGGGGCGACAAGGCGCTGCGGGCGACGCTGCGGGACGTGTTCGGGACCCGCACCTCGGCCGAGTGGGTGGCCCTGGGCATCGACCACGACGTCCCGATCGTGCCGGTGAACACACCCCGGACCATCGCGGAGGACCCCCAGTTCCAGGACCGCCTCCCCTGGACGCGACCCGCGGCGCAGGGCGCCGACCTACTTCCGTCACCCGTCCGGGTGGTCGGCGGCGACCCACTCCCGGTGGGCCGGGCCCCCGACGCCGGCGAGCACACCGAGGAGGTGCTCCGCGACCTGCTCGGCTGCGACTCCGATCAGCTCGCGACCCTGCGGTCGACCGGCGCCTTCGGCTGACGTCGATACGACCGGGAGGCCGGTCGGGGCTTCACGTTGGATCGTCGGCGACGGCGGGCGGGGCGGGCGGAGCAGCCGGGGCGGGCTCGGTCGGGCCGAGGTCGATGCGGAAGGGCGGGTAGTCGTCGCGCATCAGGGCGGCGTAGGCGACGACGCGCCACTCCCAGCGGTGCATGCCCATGATGAAGTCGAAGATCGACATGGGGTAGCGCTGCTTGACGGCGAGGGTGACGCCGGCGACGAGGGCGAGGATGCCGGTGAGGCCGAAGACCCGCGGGCCGCCGTCGAAGAAGCTGACGATCGCGTAGTGGGGGATGGCGAGCAGCCACCACTTGATCCACACGAGGCCCCGGGAGAGCTGCTCGGGGTACTCGACCTCGAGCTCCGCCGGGTAGCTGGGGTCGCGCTGGAGCGAGAAGGGCGGGTAGCGGTCGGTGGCCAGGCTGAAGGCGTAGAGCTGCACCCGCCAGGTCCAGCGCATGACGCCGACGTTGAAGTCGAAGATGCTGCGGGGGTAGCGGCCGGTGACCACGATGTTCACCCCGGCGACCACCGTCAGGATCACGAACACGATCCACAGGAGCACCAGCACGACGATGTGCGGGATGGCCAGGAACCACTTCACCAGCCACAGCCAGCGGTTGAGGGGCTCGTCGAGCCGGGCCTCGACGGTGACGGGGTAGCCGGGCGCCGGAGCGTCGGCCGGGGTGAGATCCATGTCGTTTCTCCGTCTCGTCAGTTGTCTCCTCCCATCATCAGGCCCACGACCCGAGATGAACAGGGCCGAATGACCCCGGTGCGCCGGGGCCGGCTCGACTACCCGACGACGTCGCCGGTGCCGGGAGGGAGCACCTCGACCCAGGTCGAGCCGGGGGTCAGGCGCAGAGGGGCACCGTCGAGGTCGGTGAAGACGGTGGGGGCGTCGTCGTCGGACTTCTGCCAGCGGGCGGGCAGCGCGTGGCCGTCGGCCAGCAGCCAGGCGTCGCCCTCGCCGGCGGTGACGGCCTCCGGCACGACCGCACCCCGGGAGTCGCGGACGCCGCTGTCGCGGTACTCGGTGGTCCGCACCACCACGTTGGTCGCCGCGACCCGGTCGCCGTCGGCGTCGACGTGCGGCGTCCCGTTCTGGGTGCGCAGCCAGGCGCGCGCCTCGGCGTCCCAGGTCCACTCGATGGCGGTCGCCGCCGTCGACGCCTGGTAGCCGGTCACGGTCCGCAGCTCGGGCCCCGTCAGCTCCTCGCCATCGGCCCGGTAGGTGAACAGCGCCGGGGGAGGGGTGCCGTCGTCGTCGCCTGCGGAGCGCAGCTCGTCCGGCGTGGCGAACAGGTTGTACGGCGCTGCCCGCCCCGGCTCACGCCGGTACGCGTCGGGCACGGCCGAGAAGCCGACGTCGACCAGGTCGGCCGCCGCCACCGCCGCCCCGAAGGTCGGGTTGGCGCCCGACCAGGCGAACAGCGGCCGGCCCAGCTCGGCCAGCAGCGAGATGTCGGTCGACCGGGCCGAGCGGACCGGCCCGACGGCAGCGGGGTCCGTCGAGTGGTAGACGGCCAGCAGGCGGGTGAGCCCGCCTTCGACCACCTCCTCGAACACGACGTCCGCCGCCCGCAGGCCGGCCTGGGGTCGACCCCGGTCGGTGTCGTCGATCTTGACCCCGAGCGCGGGCCGGTCCGTGGCCTCGCCGGGTGTACCCAGCAGGGGCCAGGTGGCGGAGGGTGAGGTCGAGTCGGACCCCGACTCCGTGTCGTCGCCCCTCGTCAACACGACGGCGGCGGCGCCTCCCAGCAGGGCCGCGACGGCGATCGCCACGACGCCCCGTCGCCCGGCCCGGCTCATCGCCCTTCTCCCGGCATGATCATCCTCATGGTTGGACGATGCCGCACCCCGGGCCCGCGTGGAAGCCCAACCTGGGGCGGGAAGATCCGCGACGGCCGGGTGACCGGTAGTGCTGGTGTGGGAGCGGACCGGTCACGGATCAGCTCGGCGCGGTCGTACCGCTTCTCGGCCGGCCCGGAGGAGGTCTGGAGCCGCCTCGGCCGGGTCGGCGACTACACCCGCTGGTGGCCCTGGCTGCGCCGCTTCGACGCCGTCGGCCTCGTCCCCGGCGACGTGTGGCGATGCACGATCCGGCCGCCGTTGCCCTACGTGCTGCGGGTGCTGGTCCACGTCGAGCACGTCGCTCAGCCGAGCCTGGTGGTCGCTCGGGTGTCGGGCGACATCGCCGGACGGTGCCGCGTCGAGCTCCACGACCACCCCGAGGGCACCGAGGTCCGCGTGACCTCGGAGCTCACCGCCGAGCGCGGCCTCGTCACTCGGGTGTCCCGGGCGCTGCCGTCGCTCGCCCGCTGGGGCCACGACTGGGTGCTCGACGCCGGGGCCCGGCAGTTCGCACGCACCCTGTCCGCCCGCCCCTCCGTGACCGCGAGGGTCTACTCGGGCTTGTGGCAGACGGCCTCGACGTTGTTGCCGTCGGGGTCGCGGACGAAGGCGCCGTAGTAGTTGGGGTGGTACTCGGGCCAGACCCGGGGCTCGTGCAGCACCTCGGCGTGCGCGGCGACGGCCGCCTCGAAGAACGCCCGCACGGTGGCGCGGTCGGGTGCCGAGAAGGCGATGTGCGACTCGCGGAACCCCTCGCCGGTGTTCTGCGGGCCGATCCAGAAGTTCGGGAACGGCGGCACCCCGTAGCCGATGACGTCGCCGTACTCGAGGAGCCGCTTCCCGCCGACCGTGGCCAGGACCGTGTCGTAGAACGCCGCGCTCGCCTCGATGTCGGCGCACTGGATCGAGAGGTGGTCGAGCACGGCGACATCATGGCACGGTCGCGGCACGAGGCCGCCGGAGGTGGGTCAGCCGGTGGTGGACGGGTCGTCGTCGGGGGTCGGGTCGCCGGCGGGGGGTGTCGCAGGAGGCTCGCCCAGGGCGGCGTGCATGCGGTCGAGCCAGAGCGGGTCGACGTTGGCGTAGACGAGGTTCGCGCCGGCGAAGCGCTCGAGCTCGCCGACGAGAGCGTCCCGGTCGAGGTCCTCGACCAGCAGGACCAGTGTCGTCGTGCCGGCCTGCACGGACTCACGGAACCACGCCACCCACTCGTCCGACACGCCGTGGTCGATGATCCGGGCGGCGAGCGCGCCGGTGCCGGCGCCGACCCCCGCGCCCACGACCCAGCCCACGGGGCCACCGAGGATCAACCCGAACAACCCGGTCCAGAGGGCGCCGGACACGGCGCTGCGACCCGGCTGGGGATCGACCGTCTCGCGCACGACCGTCTTGCCCGAGTCCTCCTTCGCGACGAACACGGCGTCGAGCAGGCGCAGCCGTCCGTTCGACGCCAGCCGCGTCGCCGCGCTCAGGAACTCCTGGGCCCGGAACACGTCCCCGAACGAGATGCCGACAAGCGTCCGTTCCTTGCCCTCGGTCACATCGTCCGGCTTCTCGGTCATACCGACAGGCTCCCACACCTGGCCTCGACGGGTGGACGCTCGACCGGTGCGGGGCGGGACGTCGTGTGGGCTGGCCGCGGCGGCGATGGTTGCAGGGTCGAACCAAATGGTTGTACAGTCGAACCATGTCGAGGGAAGCGGAGGCGTTGCAGCGGCGGGTCGCGGAGTTCGTGCGGGCCTTCGGGTTGCACCGACCCGACGAGACGCCGTGTGGCACGCCGGTGCCGGTGTCGGAGGCCCATGCCCTCGGCGTGCTCGACGAGGCGGGGCCGCTCAGCCAGAACGAGCTGGCCAAGCGCCTGCAGCTGACCAAGTCGACGGTGAGCCGCCTGATCGACCAGCTGGCCCGGCGGGGTTGGGTCGAGCGCCGCCCGGCGGACCACGACGGTCGGCAACGCCTGGTGGAGCTGACAGCCGCCGGTCGCAAGGCCGCCGGCCAGCTGGCGTCACGCCGCGCCGACCGCATGCAGCGCCTGCTCGACCGCATCCCCGAGGCCGAACGAGCCGCCGTCCTCGCGGCGCTCGATGCCCTGGTGGAGGCCGCCGGTGAGGACTGACCGCCTCGCCGTGGCCGTCGCCGTCGCCCTAGTCGTGGCGGTGGCGGTTGCCGGCTGCACCGACGACCCCGACGCCGTCAGGGATCGCCAGGAGGAGGTGGCGGAGCGGGGCGCCGACGTGATGCCGTTCGACCTCGACGCCACGACGCACCGGTTCGAGCCGACCGACCGCGGGCTGGTCCAGACCGTGGTCGCCGACCGGCCCGACGACGCCGAGCAGGTCGAGCTGGTGCAGGAGCACCTGGCGGAGGAGGCCGAGCGGTTCCGGCGCGGCGACTACGGCGACCCGGCCGCGATCCACGGCGACGACATGCCGGGCTTGGCGACGCTCGAGGCGAGGGCCGCGTCCGTCGACGTCGAGAGTGTCCGGCTGCCCGACGGCGCCCGCCTCACGTTCTCGTCCGACGATCCCGAGGTGGTCCAGGCCCTCCACGACTGGGGCGAGGCCCAGACCTCCGACCACGGCGACCACGCCGAGATGGGCTAAGTCGGGGTGAGGTCGAGGCGGCGGAGGAGCTGGGCGTTGAGGGCGACGACGATCGTGGAGAGGCTCATCAGGATGGCGCCGACGGCCGGCGACAGGGTGATCCCCGCCCAGGCCAGCACGCCGGCGGCCAGGGGGATGGCGACCACGTTGTAGCCCGCCGCCCAGCCCAGGTTCTGCACCATCTTGCGGTAGCTGGCCCGGGAGAGCCGGATGATGCCGGTGACGCCCCGCGGGTCGCTGGCGGCCAGCACCACGCCGGCCGACTCGATGGCCACGTCGGTGCCGGCGCCGATGGCGATGCCGACGTCGGCCCGGGCCAGCGCCGGGGCGTCGTTCACGCCGTCGCCCACCATGGCGACCGACAGCCCCCGGGCCTGGAGCTTGGCGACCGTCGTGTCCTTGTCCTCGGGGAGCACCTCGGCGAACACCTCGTCGATGCCGAGATCGGAGGCCACGGACTCGGCGACCTGGCGGGCGTCGCCGGTGATCATCACCACCCGCACGCCGAGCCGCTGCAGGTCGGCGACCGCCTGGCGGGCCTCGGGCCGCACCTCGTCCTCCAGGGCGAACGCCCCGACCACCTCGTCGCCCCGCACCAGGTGGAGCACCGAAGCGCCCCGCGACCGCCACGCATCGACCGCGGCCGGCGCCTCCAACCCACGCTCCCGCAGCAGGGCGGGCCCACCGACGGCGTAGGCGATGCCGTCGATCGTCGCCTCGACGCCCCGACCCGTGAGCGACCGGAAGCCCGAAGCCGCCGCGACGTCACCCTCGCCCCGCTCCCGGGCCGCGGCGACGATGGCCCGGGCCAGGGGGTGCTCGCTGTCGGACTCCACGCCGGCGGCCAGGCGCAGGACCGCAGCCTCGTCGAGGTCAGGATCGACGGCGGCGACACCCGACACCACGTGGGCGCCCCGGGTGAGCGTGCCGGTCTTGTCGAACAGGACGGCGTCGATGGTGCGCATCCGCTCCAGCGCCAGGCGGTCCTTCACGAGGATGCCGGCCCGGGCGGAGACGGCGGTCGACAGCGAGATGACCAGCGGGATCGCCAGGCCGAGGGCGTGGGGGCAGGCGATGACCAGCACGGTGACGGTGCGGACCACGGCGTCGTCGAGGTCGCCGAGGCCCCACCAGGCCAGGAACGTGACGATCCCGGCCCCCGTGGCGACGTAGAAGAGCAGGGCGGCGAAGCGGTCGGCCAGGGCCTGGGCCCGGCTGCGGCTGGCCTGGGCGTCGGCGACCAGGCGCTGGATCCCCGCCAAGGCGGTGTCGTCGCCCACGGCGTCGACCCGCACCCGGATGGCGGAGTCGGTCGACACGGTGCCGGCCACCACCTTGTCGCCGGGCGACTTGGCGACGGGGCGCGACTCGCCGGTGATCATCGACTCGTCCAGCTCGGCCTCGCCCTCGACGATCCCGCCGTCGGCCGGCACGCGGGCGCCGGAGCGCACCAGCACCACGTCGCCGACCTGCAGGTCCGCGAGCGACACCGTGGTGACAGCGCCGTCGGGCCCGACCCGCTCGGCGTCGTCGGGCAGCAGCTCGGCCAGCGCGGCGAGCGCGCCCTGGGCCTGGCCGATCGCCTTCATCTCCTGCCAGTGCCCCAGCAGCATGATCGTGACGAGGGCCGCCAGCTCCCACCAGAAGTCGAGGTCGAAGCGGTCGAGGCTGCTCGCCATCGAGGCGACGTAGGCGACCGTGATCGCCATCGAGATCAGCAGCATCATCCCGGGCTGGCGGTCCCGCACCTCGTCGACGCCGCCCTTGAGGAACGGCCAGCCACCCCACCAGAACACGAACGACCCGAGCACCGGGCCCAGCCAGCTCATCCCGGCGAAGTCGAGCTCGTAGCCGAACCAGTCCATGACCATCTCGCTGGTCACGACCAGGGGGACCGTGGCCGCCAGGCTCAGCCAGAACCGCCGCCGGAAAGCCTCCGGATCGTGCCCCGCGTGTTTGTCGTGCCCGCCGTGCCCGTTGGGGCCCTCGTGAGCAGCGTGCGAATCGTGGTCGTGGGCGGCGTGGTGGTCGGACATGGCGGAACCTCGGTTCGTCAGGACTTGACGAGGCGTTCGATCGCTCGAGTGGCCTCGGTGACCATCTCGGCGGCGTGGTCGGCGTCGTCGCCGCGGGCGGCATCGCTGACGCAGTGGCGGATGTGCTCGTCGAGCAGGCCCACCGCGACGCTCTGCAGCGCCTTGGTGACGGCGCTGACCTGGGTGAGGACGTCGATGCAGTAGTCGTCCTCGTCGATCATCCGCTGCAGGCCCCGCACCTGGCCCTCGATCCGGCGGAGCCGCTTGCCGTAGTCCTCTTTGTTCATCGTGTAACCGCGCATGGAACCTCCTAGGGAGTGGACGACGACCGGGCCCGGAAGCGGCGCAGTCGCAGGCTGTTGGAGACGACGAAGACGCTGGACAGCGCCATCGCGGCCCCCGCGATCATCGGGTTGAGCAGCCCCGCGGCGGCCAGCGGCAGGGCGGCGAGGTTGTAGGCGAAGGCCCAGAACAGGTTGGTCCTTATCGTGCCGAGCGTCCGGCGGGACAGGCGGATGGCGTCAGCCGCCACCCGCAGGTCGCCGCGCACCAGCGTCAGGTCGGAGGCCTCGATCGCCACGTCGGTGCCGGTGCCCATGGCCAGGCCCAGGTCGGCCTGGGCGAGCGCCGCGGCGTCGTTGACCCCGTCGCCGACCATGGCGACGACCCGGCCCTCGTCCTGGAGTCGCCGGACGACGTCGACCTTGTCCTGGGGCAGCACCTCGGCCACGACCTCGTCGATACCCACCTGGCCGGCGACCGCGTCGGCGGCCCGCCGGTTGTCGCCGGTGAGCAGCACCGGCCGCAGCCCGAGCGCCCGCAGCTCGCGCACCGCCTCGGCCGACGTCGGCTTCACCGTGTCGGCGACCACCAACACGGCCCGGACCGCGCCGTCCCAGCCCGCCAGCACGGCGGTCCGCCCCTCGGCCTCGGCATCGGCTCTCGCCGAGGCCAGCTCGGCCGGTAGGTGGAGTGCCCAGTCGGCGAGGAACTGCTCCCGGCCGGCCAGCACGGCGTGGCCGTCGACGACGCCCTGCACACCCAGGCCCTGGGTGTTGGCGAAACCCTCGACCGGCACGAGCGCTACGCCCCGGTCCCTGGCACCACTCGCGACGGCCCGGGCGACGGGGTGCTCGGAGGCGTCCTCCAGCGAGCCGACGAGCCGCAACGCCTCCTCGACGGACGTGTCGCCGGTGGTGGCGACGTCGACCAGGGCCATGTGGCCGGTGGTGACGGTGCCGGTCTTGTCGAGCACGACGGTGTCGACCCGCCGCGTCGCCTCGAGGACGTCGGGCCCCTTGACGAGGATGCCCAGCTGGGCACCCCGGCCCGTGCCGACCATGAGCGCGGTCGGGGTGGCGAGCCCCAGGGCGCAGGGGCAGGCGATGATCAGCACCGCCACTGCGGCGGTGAAGGCCGCGGCGGCGTCGCCGTCGGCACCCAGCCAGAAGCCCAGCGTGGCCGCCGCCAGGGCGATCACGACCGGGACGAACACCGCCGCCACCTGGTCGGCCAGGCGCTGCACCGGCGCCTTCCCGGACTGCGCGTCCTGCACCAGCCGGGCGATCTGCGCCAGGGCGGTGTCGGCGCCGACCCGGGTGGCCCGCACGACCAGTCGGCCGCCGGCGTTGACGGTCGCCCCGACCACCTCGTCGCCCGGCCCGACCTCGACCGGCACGCTCTCGCCGGTCAGCAGCGAGGCGTCGATGGCGGAGGAGCCCTCGACGACGACGCCGTCGGTGGCCACCTTCTCGCCCGGCCGGACGACGAACTCGTCGCCCACCACCAGCTGGTCGACCGGCACCCGCACCTCCTCGCCGTCGCGACGGACGGCGACGTCCTTGGCGCCGAGCTCCAGCAGGGCCCGCAGCGCCGCGCCCGACCGCCGCTTGGCACGGGCCTCGAAGTAGCGGCCGGCCAGGAGGAACACGGTGACGCCGGCGGCGACCTCCAGGTAGATCTGACTGTCGCCCATGCCCCGCTCCGGCCGGAGCGAGAACCCGTGGGTCATGCCGGTCACGCCGGCCTCGCCCAGGAACAGGGCGTAGAGCGACCAGCCGAAGGCCGCCAGTGTGCCCACCGAGACCAGCGTGTCCATGGTGGCGGTGGCGTGGCGCAGGTTGAGCCAGGCGGCCCGGTGGAAGGGCGCCGCGCCCCAGATCACGACCGGCGCCGCCAACGTCAGCGACAGCCACTGCCAGTAGTCGAACTGCCAGCTCGGCACCATCGCCAGCACCACGACGGGGACCGTGAGCACGGTCGACCACAGCAGCCGGCCGAGCAGCGACCGGGTGGCGATCTCGGCCTCGTCGGGCTGGTCGGCGTCGGTCCCGCTCGCCGCTCCGGCGGGGCCGGTGGGTTGCGGCAGGCGGGCCGTGTAGCCCGCCGCCTCGACCGCGGCGATCAGGTCCTCCGGGGCCACGGCGTCGCCCGCCACCTCGACGCGGGCCTGCTCGGTGGCGTAGTTGACCGACGCGGTCACGCCGTCGAGCCGGTTGAGGCGCTTCTCGACGCGGGCTGCGCAGGAGGCGCAGGTCATCCCGCCGATGGCGAGGTCGACGCGGGTGGCGGTGGTCATGGCACCTCCACGGTGAAGGCCGCGGTGCGGACCTCGTCGCCGTGCGAGAAGTCGAAGAACAGCCGGTAGTCGCCCGGCGAGGGCACCTCGAGGGCGAAGCGGACCGACGGCCCACCCCGGGCCGATCCGTCGTGCACGGCCTCGCCCACCGGGTGCACGTGCAGGTAGGCGAGGTCGCCGCCGCGGATGGCGACCAGGTGCCCGAACGCTCCGAGGTAGGGCTGCAGGTCGGTGACGGGCCGGCCGTCCTTGGTGACGGTCAGCTCGACCTCGCTGGTGGCGCCGGCCTCGGGTGCGCCGGCGATCGTCACCTCGTAGCCGTCGGCGACGGCGGCGGTCGGGTCCGGGGCGGGCAGCGCGGCGAACGTCGCCGTGCCGGGCACCGCCAGGTCGACGCCGAGGGTCAGCTCGGGGCCGTCGGCCACGGCGAAGTCGGCGAAGGCCCGGTAGGTCCCGGGCGCCAGCGCCGGCAGCTCGATGCTCCAGGTGCCGTCGTCCGCCCGCGAGGGGTGCAGGTGGGCGTAGGTGCCCAGGTCGGAGCCCACCACGATGAGGTGGAGCTCGCGCTCGTGGTCGTCGACGAACCCGTGCACCGGCGCGCCGTCGGGCCCCGTGATGCGGAACGTGAACGGCTGGGCCGACCCGGCCGCCAGGATCGTCTCGTCGGCCTCGATCCGGTAACCCTGGTCGGCGACCAGGACGCCGCCGGGCAGCGGCTGCTCGTCGCCCGCGTGCTCGGCGTCGGTCGGGCCTGCCTCGTGCGCCGCGGCGTCCGTGTCGGCATCGGCGCCCGATTCGTGCGCGTCGTCGTGTGCGGGTGCCTCGTCGGCGGCGTCGTCGATCGGCCCGACGGCGTTCCCGACGGCCGCCCCGCCCCCGACGACCGTGCCCAGCACGACCACGTAGGCGGTGAGCTTCGCGAGCGGCGTCATCCGCCGACCTCGTAACCGGCTTCCTCGACCGCGGCGTGCACCGCCACGTCGTCGAGGGGCTGGTCGCTGGCGACCGTCACCCGGCCGCTCCTCATGTCGACCGCGACGCCGGTCACGCCCGGCAGGCTCGCCACCTCGGCCTGCACTGCGGCGACGCAGTGGTCGCACGTCATGCCCGTCACGGTGAAGGTGCGCTCGCTCATGGCGACACCATATAGGGGTGGGGGGTATCTGACAACCGACGACCGCCGGCCCGGGCGTCACTGGTAGGAGACGAACAGCACCGATGGCTGGATGGCGGCGGTCTCGGCCGGGGTGAGCATGGGCTGGTCCTCGTCGTAGAAGTTCTTCCAGCCCCACCAGACCCCGGGCGGCGGGTCGACCAGCATCCGGCCCCAGGTGGCGAGCTTCTGGGCGTGGGTGCCGAAGCCGTCGGCGTGGACGAGGACCGCCAGCTCGTCGTGGCCGGTGTCGACCAGCGGGCGGTGGGTGATCATGCGGGTCTGGAACTGGTGCAGGAGCAGCAGCTTCTGGGGGAGGTGGTGGGTGCGGGTGAGCTGCGCCAGCCAGGCGGCGACGGCGTTCACCTCGGCGGCGTCGACCGTGCCGATCTGCTCGAGGTGGCGCTGCTGGGGCCCGAGCCGCCACTCGGGGTCGAGGGCCAGGCCGACGTGGGGTTGGCGCAGGAGCTCCTCGTAGCGCTGGGCCTGGGTGAGGAAGTCCGTGCGGCCGGGCTGGATGTCGAGGACGACGTAGACCCCCGCTCGCCCCGCGGCGTCGACCCAGGGGCGCAGCTCGTCGACGCTCGACTCGTTGGCGTAGTTGCCGTCGGGCCCGGGCGCGCTGGAGGCGACGGTGGCGATGATCTCGAACGCCGGCACCACGGGCTGGGCGACGAGGCCGTCGTAGCTGCCGGCCAGCTGGCGGGCGCGGGCGACGCTGGCGTCGAGCGGCTGCTCGCCCAGGACCCCGAGGGCGGGCGCGCCGGGGTGACCGTAGAGAGCCGCCATGCGCCGGTGCGGGAAGAGCACCTGGCCGCCGCCGGGGAGCTGGACCCCGGTGGCGGCGACGTCGAGCCGGCGACGGAGGATCTCGGCCGGGCCGAACTGCTTGCCGACGGCCAGCACCCGATCGGGTGGGTCGGCGGCGAGGGCCTCGATGGCGGCCGGGTCGGCGCGGGGATCGCCGCCGGCGACGGTGACGACCCGGGCGCCGCTGCTGCGGGCGGTGGCCGTCGCCGCGGTGGCGGTCGGGTCGTTCCCGACGACGACCAGCACGTCCTCCAGCGGTGCGTCGAGCTCGGTCGCCGGCAGCTCGCCCTCGCCGGCGGGAGCGACGACGACCTCGGGCCCGTCGTCGATCTCCCCGGCCCAGTCGGCCACCTCCTCACCGAACGCGACGACGGTTTCGGTCCCCAGCCGGGTCAGCTCGTCGGCTACCGGGTCGGTGGCGGCTCCGATGGTGAGCAGCAAGGGGGCCGAGAGGTCGACGGCGGTGACGGCGGCCCGGGCCTGGGCATCGGGGTCGTCGGCCGGGGCCACGACCACGATCGGGGCCGCCTCGAACACGGCTTCGCTGGTGGCGAGGGCCAGGTCGGCCGCCGTGTCGCCCACCACCACGACCGTCGGCTCCGTCGGGCCGGTGACCTCGACGGCGAGGGGCTTCGGGGGACCGGCGTCGTCCTCCCCGTCCGGTGCGTCGTCCGGTGCGTCGTCCGAGCCGGGGGCCACAGCCCACAGGAGTGCGACGGCCACGACCGCCCGCCACGTCGTCCCGGGACTCCTCCGCTCTCGCACCAGGGGGCGACGCTAACCCCCGGGCCCCGGGCCCCGGGCCCCGGGCTCAGCCGGAGCGAGGTCGGGACGGCGTGCGGCGGAGGCGCAGGTCGGCCAGGGCGAGGCCCAGGTAGACGAGGCCGGCGACGATCGAGACGACGTCGTCCTCGCGCTCGCTGAGCACCAGCGGCAGGTACACGATGTGCACCGCGGCCAGGACGACGAACAGCGGCCAGTGGAAGACCTGCCGCCACCAGGGAGTCGGGCGTGGAGGGCTCATCGAGGTCCACCGTCGCGCACGTCGCTGAACCGGGCCTGAACGCGGGTGGCGCCCGGCTGCTCGGGGACGTGGCGGTAGAGCACGACGAGCAGCAGGTCGTAGGTCAGCTTCGTCGTGCCGGCGATGACCAGGGGCCACCCGAACGTCGAGGCGCCGAGCAGCGACCCGGCGAGGAGCGGGGTGGCCGCCGAGGCGAGGCTGCGGGGCACGTTGGTGATGCTCGAGGCGGCCGGCCGTCGCTCCTCGGGGATGACGGTCATCACGAAGGACTGTCGGGCCGGCACGTCCATCTGGGAGAACAGCGACCTCGTGAGCAGGAGCGCCACGGCGACCGGGCCGCTCGGGGCGAACGCCGCCAGCACCAGCAGGGCGTTGGCGGGCATGTGGGTGTACGCCATGGTGCGGATGAGCCCGATCCGCGCCGCCAGGCGGGGTGCGAGGAGCTGCGAGCACGCGCCGAGCAGGCCGGTCGCGAAGAAGATCGTGCCCGTCGCCCCGGCGCCGAGGTCGAAGCGCAGGTGCAGCCACAGCACCAGGATCGACGTCACCACGAACCCGCTGCCGGCGGAGTCGAGGCTGAACAGCGCGGCCAGCTCCAGGACCGTGCGCCGCGACGAGCCCAGCGCCTTCCGCCGCTCCGGCGGTGACGAGCCCGGGTCCCCGTCTGTCGCCACCGGGTCCTGGTCGACGCGGAGGCCGCGGTACAGGGCGAACACCACGACCCCGACCACGGCGTAGCCGACGAAGCCCAGCCGTTGGGCGCTCAGGACCGACCACCCGAACCGGTCCGCGGCCAGCTGCGGCAGCCCGGAGAAGAGTGCCCCGAAGGCGCCGGCGAGCAGCCCGGCCAGGTTGTAGCGGGCGAACACCCGGGGCCGGGCGGTGGCCGTGACCTGGTTGGCGACGAGCGCCTGCTCGGTCGGGAGGAACACGCTGACGTCGCCGGAGCTCGGGTTGAGCGTGCCGACCGCGGCGACCACCAGCAACGGCCAGTAGCCGGTGAGCGAGGCAAACCCGAGACCGGTGGCCGCCATCATCACCGACGCCGCCAGCAGGAGCGTCCGCAGGCGCAACCGGTGGGCGGTGAGGCCGAACGAGAGCGTCAACGCGGCGCTGCCGACCAGGGTCGCGGTGACGACGGCGCCGATCTCGACCGGCGAGAAGCCCAGCTCGGCGAGGTACTGGGCGAGGAGGACGCTGACGAACCCGTCCGCGAACCCGCGCAGGGTGCGGGAGGTGAGGATGCGACCCAGGTCGCGAGATGTGCTCAGAGGGTGTCGAGCATGGCCTCTGCGGCCGACCGAACCTGCTCCGGCGTCGCATCCGGGGCCGACACGTAGAGGACGGCCGACTCGGCGTCGCCCACCTCGATCGGGGCCGCGGCGGCGGGTCCGTCGGCGCCGAGGTCGAGCAGCTCGCCGGTCTCGGCGTCCTCCGCCCGTTCCGCGACGTCGAGCAGGACGTCGCTGGCCAACCCGAGGTCGGCCGACATCTGGGGGAGCAGCAGGTTGACGGCGCTGGGTCGCTCGGTGGCGAACACGATGGCGGTCGCCTCGCCGTCGTCGACCGCCACGGTGCACTCGACGAGGGTGCCGCCGAACTGGTCGATCGCCGAGTCGTCCTGGCCGCCGTCGCCGGAGCCCTCGGTCACCTCGACGGCGACGTCGCCGGCGTCGTCGGTCATGCCGGCGTCGACCACGGCGGCGCCCAGGTCGACCGGGCAGGTGTCGCCGGCGTCGCTCAGGCTGCCCATGGAGAGCCCCCCGCCGCCATCGCCGTCGTCGTCGCCACCGCAGGCGCCCACCGTCAGGAGCAGGACCGGGACCGTCGCGAGCCAGGCTCGGGTGCGCACCGCGGGCCTACGCGTTCAGGCCGACGAAGGCCTGCAGCTCGTCGAGCGACCGGAGCGGGGTCACGTCGGGCGTGATGTAGGGCGCCACGGGGATCTCCACCTCCTGGGGTTGGTTGTAGTCCGCGTAGTAGTAGGTGATGATCGCGGTGGTGTCGCCGGCGGTGAGCTCGAACTCGAGCGACGCCAGCTGCTCGGGGGCCTCGGGGTCGTAGGCCGCGGTGAGCGTGACGGTGTCGGCGGGCTCTTCGGTGGCGGCCTCGGGTGGGGCGTTGTCGGCGAGCTCGTCGGGGTCGATCTCGAAGGTGACGGTGTCGTCGTCGACCTCCTCGACCCCTGTGGCGCCGGACTCCACGAGGGCGGCGAGCTCCGCGCCCGCGTCGGAGTCGAGGGCCGTCAGCTCGTCGACGAGCTCGGGGGTGGTCTCACCGACCCGCGACAGCAGGCCGTTCGACGTGCCGGGGGCGGGCTCGTCGGTGTGGGCGTAGACCCGGGTGCCGTCGACGGTGAACGTGCTGCCGAGCAGGCAGCCGTAGTTGGCGTAGTCCTCGTGGGGGGTGCCGAAGTTCATGTGGGCACGCTCACCGGTCTCCGTGGTGGCGGCGGGCTCGAACGACGCCGCCATGCAGGTGGCCTGGTCGGGCTCGGCGCCGGTGCTGTCGCTCTCGCCGCCCTCGTAGAGGACGAACCGCATCTCGACGTGCAGGCCGTCGGCCGCCTCGATGCCCTCGGCTGCCGTCGCCAACCGGTCGGTGACCTGGGCGTCGACCTCGGCGCCGCCGTCGTCGTCCGACGAGCAGGCGGCGGCGAACAGGGCCACCAGGCCCGCGATCGCGACCGAAGACGACCTCTTCAGGCACTTTCCGCACATTCGGACCACAGTAGGTGACGCCAGTGGTCGGCAGCAGTCACCTGGTGGGGTACGCCGCCGGCCGTCAGAGGCGCCGGCCACCGCGCCCGCGACGGGACCCGCTGGACGACCTGCGGCTCGACCCGCCGCTCGAGCTGCGGCGGCTGCTGGAGGACCGGCGGAACGACGACCGGCGCAGGCGGCGGGCTCGGGACGAGCCACCGTCGTCGTAGGAGTCGCCGTAGCTGTCGTCGTAGCCGTCGCCACCCGTCGAGCTCGACCAGTAGCGGCTGGCCAGCGCCACGCCGCCGAGCGCGACGACGCCGAGCGCGATCAGGCCGGTGTTCGGGCCGCTGTCGTCGTCGCCCGTGTCGCTCCCGCCGTCGTCGAACCCGGACGGCGCGGCCGCCAGGGCGTCGGCGAGGGCTTCGAGGCCGTCGGTGGGGTCGGCGCGCAGGTCGTCGATCGTCTCGTCGAGGGCGTCGTCGATCGCCTGGTCGCTCCAGAAGTCGCTGACGACGCCCACGTCGGCGTCCGACAGCACCACGACCGTGCGGACGCGCTGCCCGGGCTGGGAGGGCAGGGCGTCGAGCACGTCCTCGGCATACGCGGGGCTCGACCCGGGCGGCTCCTCGGCCAGCAGCGCGAACCCCATCGGCTCGCCCTGGTTCGCCAGCCGCTCGGCGACCTGGTCCAGCTGCTCCCGATCCCCGACCGACTCGGGATCGGCGTACCACCCGTCCTCGACGATCGCCGCGGCGACGTCGCCCGGCAGCGGCGTCAGCTCGACGGCAGGTTCCTGGGCGGCCGCCTCCGACCCGCCGACCAACCCCACCCCGACCACGGCGCCGAGGGTCGCCATCCGTTTCAGCCGCCGCACGGCGCCGACCCTAGACCGCCCCCTCGCCCCCCGAACCGTCACCCCCGTCCCGTCACCCCACCGGGAACCGGGGGCCAGCCCGGGTGGGCCGGGGCGTCCCGGAGGCGGATGGTGGAGGCATGGGAGACGGGGCAGGGGGACGAGGGGTCGGATACGTGGTGGCGACGGTGGTCGGCATCGCCGTCGGTGTGGTGCTGGGGTACACGGCGCTGGTCTCGGGGCTGTGCGCCACCTGGGGCGAGGAGTGCTCGACGGAGGAGAACGCCCACATCGCCCGGCTGTGGAAGATGGCGTTCGCGGCGCCGTTCGTGGTGGTGGGCCTCTACACCGCGGTCGACCTGCTCCTCTCCGCCGCCCTGCGGGACCGCCCGCCCAGCAGCTCACCGCAACGCCCGGGCCAGCACACCGCCGGGTTCGCGAAGGCCGACCAGCGGGGCCCGGTCGACGGCCGGGTGGTGGCCTGGCACGACGAGACCGGCTGGGGCGTGCTCGCCTCGCCTGAGCTCGCCGGCGACGTGTTCGCCCACGAGTCGAACGTCCCGAACAGCATCCGGCGACCCCTGCCGGTCGGGCTGGCGGTGCGCTTCAGCTACGAGAGCCCCGGCCCGGAGGGCTACCTCTACCAAGCGATCTGGGTCACCCCGAGCCGCGGGTGAGGGCGCGGCGGGCGGAGGTGTCGAGGAACTCGGCCATCGAGTCGGGGGAGAGGGGGAGCTTGCGGGCGGCGTCGAGGGCGCGGCCGGCGGCGATGACGGGGTGGTCGGAGGCGAACCACACCCGGCCCCGCCCCCGGGAGGAGTCCATGAACCGCACCAGCGCCGGGTCCATGTAGGTGGCCAGGTAGGCCGACGTCATCAGGAACAGCTCTGGCCACTTGAGCATGTACTGGATCAGCAGCCCCTCGTACGGGTGCCCCATGTGGGCGCCGACGACGGTGAGGTCGGGGAAGTCGATCAGCAGGTCCTCCAGCAGCACCGGGTCCTGGCAGCGCGACCGCACCTGCGGCCCCGGCACGCCCACGTTCACCGACACCGGCAGCCCCAGCTCGGCGCACGTGGCGTACACGGGGTAGTAGAGGCGGTGGTTCAGCTCGTACTGCTCGACCAGCGGCGTCACCCGCACGAGGGCGAACCGGTCGTGCTGGGCCAGCTCCCGGATGCGGCGGCAGTTCTCGACGGGCCGCGTCGCCCGGTCGACCACGGCCGACACGAGGAACCGGCCCGGGTGCGCGTCGGCCAGGGCCAGGAGGTCCTCGGCGGCATGGGCACCCCGCCGGTGCATCCGCTCGGGGTCGCCGAGGCCGCCGGTGAGCACGGCGGTGTCGACGCCGGCTTCGTCCATGGCGGCGAGCAGCTGCTCGACCGTGCGGTCCTGGGCCAGGTCGTCGCCGAACAGGCGGGCGACGGAGGCGTTCTCCTCCCGTGCTCCCCACGCCTCGGCGAAGCCTTCGGGCAGGAGGTTGACCCACGCGTCGAGCACCATGACGGCGAGCCTAACCTGACGTGAGCGTCAGAAACCGGCGCACCACGGTAGGGCGGTGGGCGCCACGCGCGGGCCTCCTCCTGACGAGCCAGTTCTCTAACACTCACGTCACGACTGCGGGTAACATCGCGACGTGGCCGCACTGGACTTCAAGGCGTTCGACGCCGACAACCACTACTACGAAGCCGAGGACGCGTTCATCCGCTACATCGAGCCGGCGATGGCCAAGCGGTGCATGCAGTGGGCCGAGGTGGGCGGCAAGCGACGCCTCCTCGTCGGGGGGAAGGTCAACAAGTTCATCCCCAACCCGCGCTTCGACCCGATCGCCAGGCCCGGCAGCCTCGAGGACTACTTCCGGGGCCGCAACACCGACGGGCTCGACCTCAAGACGATGTTCGGCGACCTCGACCCGCTGTCCGAGCACCCCGGCTACCGCGACCGCGCCGCCCGCCTCCGCCTCATGGACGAGCAGGGCCTCGAGGGCGCACTGCTGTTCCCGACCCTCGGCGTCGGCATGCAGGAGGCGCTCAAGCGCGACGTCCCCGCGCTCCACGCCGCCTTCACCGCCTTCAACCGCTGGCTCGACGACGACTGGGGCTTCGACCGCGGCGACGGTCGCCTCTACGCCGCGCCCATGATCACGCTCGCCGACCCCGCCCTGGCCGCGCAGGAGGTCGAGCGGGTGCTCGCCGCCGGCGCCCGCATCCTGGTGATGGTGCCCGGCCCGGTGCCCGACGGCGAGGGCTACGTGTCGCCCGGCCACCCCCGCTTCGACCCGGTGTGGGCGCAGCTCGACGAGGCCGGCGTCCCCATGGCGCTGCACGCCGGGCTCAGCGGCGTGCAGCAGTACGGCAAGGTCTGGCGCACCACCGACCCCGGCTCGGGCTCGGGCGGCGGCGACTTCGAGGGCTTCAAGCACGCCGTGTTCCCACTGGTCGCCTTCCAGGAGCGGGGCATCTCCGACACCTTCGCCGCGCTGATCTGCCACGGCGTCCTCGAGCGCTTCCCGCACCTGCGCCTGGCGTCGATCGAGAACGGCGCCATGTGGGTGCCCTCCCTGCTGCGCGCCCTCACCGACGGCTACGGGAAGATGCCGTTCTCGTTCGAGGAGCATCCGGTCGAGCAGTTCAAGCGGCAGGTCTGGGTGGCGCCCTACTACGAGGACGACATGGCGCTCCTGAAGGACGTGCTGGGCATCGAGCGGCTGCTGTTCGGGTCCGACTTCCCGCACGCCGAGGGGCTGCCCGAGCCCACCGACTACGTGAAGGACATCCCGACCTTCGACGACGCCGAGGTGCGCAAGGTGATGCGCGACAACGTCCTGGAGCTGATGGCATGACCCGGCACGACATCGACTACACGGTGGTCGACGCCGACAACCACCTCTACGAGACCCCGGAGGCCTTCACCCGCTACCTCCCGGAGGAGCACCGCAAGGCCGTCCAGTACGTGCAGATCAACGGGCGCACCAAGATCGCCATCCGGGGCACGATCAGCGACTACATCCCCAACCCCACCTTCGAGGTGGTGGCCGCGCCCGGCGCCCACGAGGAGCTGTACCGGCGGGGCAACCCCGACGGCAAGACGCTGCGGGAGCTCACCGGCGACCCCATCCGCTGCCCCGACTGGGCCCGCGAGCCCGTGAGCCGGCTCGCCAAGCTCGACGACCTGGGCATCGACGCCGCGCTGATGTTCCCCACGCTCGCCAGCCTGCTGGAGGAGCGGATGCGCGACGACCCGGACCTCGCCCACGCCGCGGTCCACGCCTTCAACCGCTGGCTCCACGACGAGTGGACGTTCAACTACGAGGACCGCATCTTCGCCACGCCGGTGATCACCCTGCCCATCGTCGAGAAGGCGGTCGAGGAGCTGGAGTGGTGCCTGGAGCGCGGCGCCCGGGCCGTGCTCATCCGCCCGGCGCCGGCGTGGGGCCTGCGGGGGCCGCGGTCGCCCGGGATGCCCGAGTTCGACCCGCTGTGGGCCCGCATCCAGGAGGCGGGGGTGCTGGTGGCGATGCACGCGTCCGACTCCGGCTACGCCGACATCGCCGGCATGTGGGAGGGGCGGGGCGAGTTCCTGCCGTTCAAGCCGAACCCGTTCCGCTCGATGGTGATGGGCAGCCGCCCGATCATGGACACGATGGCGGCGCTGGTGTGCCACGGGGCGCTCACCCGCTTCCCCGACGTGCGCATCGCCACGGTCGAGAACGGCGGTGCCTGGGTGCGGCCGCTGATCGCGAACTTCGCGGGCACCTACAAGAAGATGCCCCACGAGTTCCCCGAGCACCCGGTGGAGACCTTCAACCGCAACGTCTACGTCAACCCGTTCTGGGAGGACGGCCTGGCGGGGCTCATCGAGGCGATCGGCAGCGACCGGGTGCTGTTCGGCTCCGACTTCCCGCACCCCGAGGGGATGGCGGACCCGCTGTCGTTCGTCGACGACCTGCCCGACGGCCTGCCCCGTGCCGACGTCGCCCGCATCATGGGCGGCAACCTCGCCGGGCTGCTGGGCATCGCGGCCTGACCATGCGGATCACGCTCGACCGGGAGCGGTGCACGGGGCACGGGCGCTGCTACATGCTCGCCCCCGAGGTGTTCGACGCCGACGACGAGGGCTACGGGGCCGTCCGCGTCGACGACGGCGACGTGCCGCCGGGCCTCGAGGCGGCGGCACGCAAGGCCGCGGCCAACTGCCCCGAGGAAGCGATCACCACCGGGGACTGACGGAGCGATGTCGGGTCGGTGACCAGGCGATGACGGATCGCGCCGGGCGGTGGCTCCCGGAGGCGGCCCACGTACGCTCACCGCCGCAGCAGCAGGTCTCGTGAGGGAGGGCGCGGGGTGGGCAGGAACCGGTCGTGGGGGACGGGGCTGGTGGTCGGCATGGCGCTGGTGGGCGTGGTCGCCTGCGAGCCGGAGCCGCTGCCGCCGCCCGGCGAGGGCTCGGTGCTGGTCGGCTGCGACCGGGCCGGCGAGCGGGTGCAGGTCACCGTCACGTCGCACCTCGACCCGGCGTGCGACTACACGCGCGGCCTCGACGTCACGGCGTCGGACGTCACCCTCGACTGCCAGGGCGCGGCGATCCGCACGACAGGAACCCCCGGCGGGAGCGGGATCCTGGTGTCGACGCCGATCGACACGCCGCTGCACGACGTGACCATCCGGAACTGCCACGTGGAGGGCGGCTTCACGAACTCGCTGCGGGTCACCCGGGTCGGCTTCCGCACCCTGCCCGAGGGCGTGGAGTACGAGAACGGGACGTCCGACATCGTGATCGAGCGCTCGACGTTCCGGGGCTCGCGGGGCGTGGGGGTCTTCGTCGACGGCTACGTGGAGGGCGTCACGATCCGTGACAGCCAGGTCCACGGGGCCGGCAGCAGCGGCATCTACCTGGAGACCGGTTCCCGGCGCAGCCGCGTCGAGGGCAACGTCATCGTCGACAACGGCTACCGGGAGAACGGCCCGGGCGGCCAGCCGTTCACGTTCGCCGGGGTCGACCTGTGGTTCTGGGGGATCGGCCGGGAGGGCATCTCGGTGGACGGCTCCTACGAGAACACGATCGTCGGCAACGCCTTCCACGGGAACTCGGCCGGCGGGATCTTCCTCTACAAGAACTGCGGCGAGTACCCGGAGCGGCCCCAGTACTTCGAGCGCCGCTACCCGTCGGAGCACAACCTGATCGAGGGCAACGAGTTCTTCGGCGGCACCAACGGCGTGTGGATCGGGTCCCGGATGGGCGAGAACACCCTGCCGATGAGCTGCACCGACGAGGCGTACGTCGACGAGCCGCTGCGGCGGATGGTGCTCGACCGGGCCGACGACAACACGGTGCGGGCCAACCGGTTCCACGACGTCGTGTACGGGATCCGGGTGGAGGACGACGGCAACACTGTCGAGGCCAACGTGTTCACGGGCGCGGGGCCGGACCGGCACGCCGTCGTCGTGGGGACGCCGCTGCGGACCACCGTGCTGGAGCGGCCGGTCACCGGTACGCAGCTGGTCGACAACGTGGCCGACATCGCCGGCAACCCGGACCCCTACCGGTGGGTGACGGGCCACGCCTCCACGGTCGACTCGGGCAACCTGGCCGACGGCGCCCCGGCCCCCTTGTGCGAGGGCGTCGAACCGCCCCGGTCGCCGTTCGTGTTCGTGATCGCCGTCGCCCCCGCCGGCCCGGGCGGCGGCCCGCCCGCCGAGACCCCCGACCTCACGCTCCCGGTCCTCGGCCCGCTCCCGCCCTGCGTGCGGTGACGAAATGTGCACCGGAACGCACGGTTTCCGTGCGTTTCCGTGCACATTTCGCTTGCCGGTTACCCGAGGACCTCGGGGTTGACGATGTGATCGGGCCGGGTGCCGGCGAGGATCCGGACCAGGTCGTCGGCCAGCAGCGCCGTGTGGTTCGCCTCGGTGTCGTAGGTGGCGCCGCCGATGTGCGGGGTGAGCACGACGTTGGGGAGCTTGACGAGTGGGTGGGCCGTGTCGAGCCGCTCGCCCTCGAAGTGGTCGAGGCCGGCGCCGGCGAGCCGCCCGTCGACCAGCGCCTCGGTGAGGGCGTCGAGGTCGTGCAGCACCGCCCGGGCGGTGTTCACGTAGACCGCGCCCTCCCGCAGCTTCGCCAGCGCGGCCCGGTCGATCAGCCCGGTCGTCTCGGGCGTCACCTTGGCGTGCATCGACACGACGTCGGCCTCGGCCAGGAGGTCGTCGAGCGAGTGGGTGGCGTCGGGGGCGTAGGGGTCGGCGGCGATCACCCGCATGCCGAGGCCTTCGAGACGCCAGCGCGTCGCCCGGCCCACCGCCCCGAGGCCGACGAGCCCGACGGTGCGGCCCTGCAGCTGCCAGGCCCGGAACCGCTGGTAGGGGATGGTGCCGTCGCGGTAGACCTCGCCGTCGCGCACGTCGCGGTCGGCGGGGACGATCCGCCGGGTGACCGCCAGCAGCAGTCCGACGGTCAGCTCGGCGACGGCGTCGGCGTTGCGCCCCGGGGCGTGCAGCACGGGGATGCCCGCCGCCGTCGCCGCGGCGACGTCGACGTTGGTGGGGTCGCCCCGGGCCGAGCCGATCGCGACCAGCGGGCGCTCCAGCACCGGGCCGGCCACGGTGTCGCCCTCGCAGACGACGATCGTGGCGCCTTCCTCGTCGATGCGCCGGGCGAGCCCGGCGGCGTCGTAGAGGCGGAGGGGCCGGTGGTCGAGCCACGGGTCGATCACCAGGTCGGCGACCTCCCGCAGCCGCTCGACGCCCGGCCCCCGGAACGGGGCGGTGATCAGCGCCTTGGGTCGCATGCCGCCGGAGCTTAGGTGGTGGTGACGCAGAATGCTGACGTGAGCGTTAGAAGCTGCGGAGGTCGAACGCGCACTTGATCGCGCCGGTGGAGCCCTGGTCGATCAGGGTCCGGAACGCCTCCCGCCAGGCGTCGAGGCGGAAGGTGTGGGTGAGCAGCCCGGTGAGGTCGACCCGCTCGGCGGCGACGAGGTCGAGGTAGTGGGCGATGGCGTGCTGTCGCACACCGTCGACCTCCTCGATGCCGAAGGCGTTCGACCCCACCAGCCGGGCCTCCTTCAGGTACCAGGGCGTCCACTCGCAGCGGGCCGGCGACGACACCCCCAGCTGCACGATCGTCCCCCGGGCCCGCAGCACCCGCAGCCCGACCTCCAGCGTGTCGGGCGCACCGACCGTGTCGTAGACCACGTCGACCCCGCCGGGCCAGGCGATCGGCAGCCCCTCCCACGGCTGCCGCAACACGCCACCCGACCAGCGGGCCAGCGCCTCGACCACCTCGGCCTGGGGTTCGTGGCCGACGGTGACCGCCCCGAGGCGGCGGGCGAGGTCGGCCTGGGCGTCCCAGCGGGCGACGACCGCCACCTCGACGTCGGGGTGCAGGGCACGGAGGATCGCGGTGGCGCAGGTGCCGAGTGCCCCGGCCCCGTACACGACGGCCCGCCCGGCGCCCGGTGGGGGCGGGTTCCTGGTGACGGCGTGCAGGGCGACCGAGAAGGGGTCGGCGAGGACGGCCACCTCGTCGGCGATGCCGTCGGGCACGGGGACGAGCATGCTGCGGTGCGCCGGGAGCAGCTCGGCGAAGCCGCCCGGGGCGTCGGACGAGTTGCCCGAGTGGATGCCGGGGGCCAGGGCGCCGTCGTGGAACCGCCAGCACAACGAGAAGTCGCCGTCGGCGCAGGCCGGGCAGACGGGGTCGAGGCCCCGCACGGCGCACGACAGCCACGGGTTGAGGACCACCCGTCGGCCGGGCTCGATGCCGGCGTCGTCCCCGGCCTCGGCGACGGTGGCGACCACCTCGTGGCCCAGCACCTGGGGGAACGAGATGAAGGCGGTCATGGGGGAGTCGGCGGAGCCCTCGAAGTCCATGAGCACCTGCTTGGCGTCGCTGCCGCAGATCCCCGTGAGCCGTGTCCGCAGCACCACCCACTCGGGGCCCCGCAGCTCGGGCTGGGGCACGTCGTGGAGGGCCATGGGCGTGGTGGCCAGGTGCCGCACCAGGCGGGGCGCGCCCGGCGCCGGCTTCTCGGGGCGCGGGTCGAGCGGCTCGCCCAGGCTCCCGTCGCCCCCGAACACCAGCGCCCTCATGGGCACCACAGTACTTCTAACGTCCGTGTCATACTCCGGGGCATGGCCGAGGTGACGGCAGGCATCGACATCGGGACGACCTCGGTGAAAGCCGTGGTCGCCGCCCCCGACGGCACCGTCCTGGCCCGGGCCCGCATCCCCCACGACCTGGTGGCCCCCGCGCCCGACCGGCTCGAGCACCGGCCCGACCAGGCCTGGCGGTCGGGCGTGCTCCAGGCGCTGCGGGAGGTCGCGGGCGCCCACGACATCGTGGCCGTCGACGTCGCCGCCATGGTCCCGTCGCTGTGCGCCGTCGACGGGGCGGGCGCGGCCCTCACCCCCGGCCTGCTCTACGGCGACGCCCGGGGCGGTCGGCCCGACGGCGCCGACCCCTCCGGCAGCGGCGAGATGCTGGGCTTCCTCGAGTGGTGTGCCAAGGAGGCGCCCGAGGCCCGAGGCTTCTGGCCGGCGCAGGCCGTGGCGAACCACGCCCTGTGCGGCGAGGCGGTGATCGACACGGTCACCGCGATGACCGGCGTCCCGCTGTTCGACTACCGGCGCTGGGACCCGGCGGTCGCCGCGGGCGCCGGTGTCGACGTCGAGCGGCTGCCCCGGATCGTCTCCGGCGCCGAGCCCGCCGGCCGGCTGCTCGACGGGCTGCCCGCGGCGGGGGCCCTGCTGGGCGGCGGCACCATCGACGCCTTTGCCGAGCAGCTCGTGGCCGGGGCCGACGAGGTCGGCGACGTGCTGGTGATCTGCGGCACCACGTTGCTCACCTGGGCGGTCGTCCCCGAGTGGCGGACGGTCGACGGGCTCTGGACCATCCCCCACAGCGCCCCCGGCCTCACGCTGATCGGTGGGGCCAGCAACGCCGGCGGCCTGTTCCTCGACTGGGTGCGGCGGCTGGTCGGCTCAGGTGACGGTGGCAGTGAGGGTGACGGTGGCGGGGCGAGCCGGGTCGGCGATCCCCACCGGGTGCCAGTGTGGGCGCCCTACGTCCGGGGCGAGCGGACGCCGCTGCACGACCCCGACCGCCGGGCCGGCCTCCACGACCTCGACCTCACCCACGACGCCACGGCCGTGCGGCGGGCGGCGTTCGAGGCGGCGGGCTTCGTGGTCCGCCACCACCTCGACCTGGCGGGCGTCGAGCCCCGGCGGATCGTGGCCACCGGCGGCGGGTCGCAGGTGGCGGGCTGGGTGCAGGCGCTGGCCGACTGCACCGGTGTCCCCGTCGACGTGGTGGCGGCCCCCGAGGGCGCGGCCCTGGGTGCCGCCTTCCTGGCCCGGGTCGTCGCCGGCCTCGAGTCCTCCACCGCCGAGGCCGGCCGCTGGTCGCGCACCTCCCACCGCATCGATCCCGACCCGGTGTGGGCGACCCCCACCGCCGCCCGCTACCGACGCTTCCGAGAGGTGACAGCGACATGACCATCGGCATCACCGACGAGCACCGGGCGCTGCAGGAGACGGTGGGGCGGTGGGCGACGACCCATTGCCCGCCGGCCGTCGTCCGGGCCGGCCTCGACGACGACGACGATGGCGACGTGCTCCCGCCGTTCTGGAGCGACCTCGGGGAGCGGGGCTGGATCGGGCTGGCGGTGGCGGAGGACGTCGGGGGAGAGGGGTTCGGACTCGCCGAGCTGGTCGTGGTCGTGGAGGAGCTGGGGCGGGCCTGCGCACCGGGGCCCTTCGTCCCGACGGCCCTGGCCACCCTCGTGATCGACCGCTTCGCCCCGGACCAGCTCCGCCACGAGCTCCTGCCGGACCTGGTGTCCGGACGCCGCATCGGCACCGTCGCGCTCCCGTCCCCGGGCGCCTCGTGGGAGCCGGTGCTGTCGGCCGGGGTGGCGGACCTCTTCGTGCTGCCGGCGGGCGACGGGACCTGGGCGGTGGTCGACGCGGCGGACGTGGTCGTCGAGCCGTGGGCGTCGCTCGACCGCACCCGCCGCGTCGGTCGGGTGACGGCCGACGTCGCGGTCGGACCGGAGCGGCGCTTCACCGCCCCGCCCGGTGCCGACGGGGTGGAGGGCGTGGTGGCGCTGCTGCTGGGGGCCGAGTCGGTCGGGCTGGCGGCGTGGTGCGTCGACACCGCCGCCGAGCACGCCCGGGTCCGCGAGCAGTTCGGCCGGCCGATCGGCCAGTTCCAGGCCGTCAAGCACCGCTGCGCCGACATGCTCTGCGCCCTGGAGCAGGCCCGGGCCGCCGTGTGGGACGCCGCCAACGACGGCGCCACCGACGGCGACGGCGACGATGACGACGGCGACGGCGCGGCCCTGGCCACGGCGGTCGCCGCCGCCCTCGCCCCCGAGAGCGCCTACCGCGCCGCCAAGGACTGCATCCAGGTGCTCGGCGGCATCGGCTTCACCTGGGAGCACGACGCCCACCTCTACCTCAAGCGGGCCACCGCCAACCGGGCGCTGCTGGGCGGTCCGCGGCCGTGGCGGGCCGACGTCGCCGAGCGGGCGCGGCAGGGCCAGCGCCGCCACGTCGCCATCGCCCTGCCGCCCGAGGCCGAGGCCCACCGGGACGAGGTCCGGGCCTTCCTCGCCGACCTCCGCAGCTACGAGAAGATCGAGTGGAACCGCCGGCTTGCCGATGCCGGCTACCTCGTCCCCCACTGGCCCCGCCCCTGGGGTCGGGACGCCTCGCCGCTGGAGCAGCTCGTGGTCGACGAGGAGTTCCGCCGGTCCCGGGTCCGCCGCCCGAACCTGGCGGTCGGGGCGTGGGCGCTGCCGGCGCTCATCGGCCACGGCACCCCGGAGCAGCAGGAGCGCTGGATCCCGCCCACCCTGCGCCGCGAGATCAGCTGGTGCCAGATGTTCAGCGAGCCGGGCGCCGGCTCCGACCTGGCGTCGCTGTGGACGAAGGCCCGCCGGGCCGACAGCGAAGGCGGCTGGCTGCTCACCGGCCAGAAGGTGTGGACGTCGCTGGCCCAGACCGCCGACTGGGGCATCTGCCTGGCCCGCACCGACCCCACGGCCCCCCGCCACGACGGCATCGGCTGCTTCCTCGTCGACATGCGCAGCGAGGGCCTCGACGTGCGGCCGCTGCGGGAGCTGACCGGGATGGCGATGTTCAACGAGGTGTTCCTGGCGGACGTCTTCGTGCCCGACGACTGCGTGGTCGGCGGCCCGACCGGCGGTTGGGCGGCCGCCCGTACCACGCTCGCCAACGAGAGGGTGTCGATGGGGCGGGGCTCGTCGATGGGGCCCGGCGTCGAGGCGCTGCTGGCCCTCGCCGCCGCCGCCGACGACGGCACCCCGGACCCGGTCGCGCTCGACACCCTGGGCGGCGTCGTCGCCGAGACGCAGGCGCTGGCGGCGATGGGCACCCGCATGACGCTGCGGGCGCTGGGCGGGGCCGCGCCGGGCCCCGAGGCCAGCATCCGCAAGCTGCTGGGCGTCGAGCTCGACCAGCGCGTGCAGGAGGTGGGTCTCGAGCTGCTGGGCCCGGAGGCCGTCACCGCCGAGGGCGCGGCCGAGGGGTGGATCACGGGCTTCCTGAGCAACCGCAGCCTGTCGATCGCCGGCGGCACCAGCGAGATCCAGCGCAACGTGATCGCCGAGCGCCTCCTCGGCCTGCCCCGCGACCCCTGACCGATGACCCTGTCGGGGAGCCAGAATGTGTTCTAACGTTGGCGTCATGTCCGGGGGGACGATGCGGGCGGCGGTGTTGCACGGGCAGGGCGACCTGCGGGTGGAGCCGCGCCCGGTCCCGACACCGACCGGTCGGCAGGTGCTCGTCGAGGTCAGCCACTGCGGCGTCTGCGGGACCGACCTGCACATGGTGCTCGACGGCTGGGGGCAGCCCGGGTCGGTCGGCGGCCACGAGTGGTCGGGGCAGGTGTCCGCGGTCGGGCCCGAGGCCCGGCGACGGTTCGCCCCCGGCGACCGGGTCGTCGGCGGTCCGGCACCCGGGTGCGGCCAGTGCCCGCCCTGCCGGGACGACCGCATCGCCCTGTGCGAGGCCCGCGCCACGCCCGGCACCGAGGGCGGCGACGGCGCCTTCGCCGACTACGTGTGCGTCGACGAGCAGGCCCTCGTGCCGGTGCCCGCCGGGCTCGACCTGCGCATCGCCGCGCTCGCCGAGCCCCTCGCGGTGGCGCTCCACGCCGTCACCCGCGCCGCCCCCGAGCCGGGGCAACGGGCCCTGGTGTGCGGCGCCGGGCCCATCGGGGCGCTGGCGATCCTCGCCCTCAGAGCCCGCGGCGTCGACCCCGCCGACATCAGGGTCAGCGAACCGAACCCCACCCGCCGCCAGCTCGCGGCGAGCCTCGGGGTCGCCGAGGTGGTCACGCCGGACCAGCTCGACGTCCCGAGCATCGCCGAACCGCGCCGACTCGTCGCCGACCGGGTCGACGTGGCCCTCGAGTGCTCGGGCCGGGCGTCCGCCATGTACGCGGCGTGCGCCCAGCTCGGGCCCGGGGGTCGGCTGGTGCTGGTCGGCTCGGGCATCGAGTCGCCCCGCCTCGACCCGAACCGCATCCTGCTCAACGAGCTGGTGGTCACCGGGGCGTTCGAGTACGACGCCGGCGGGATCGGCGAGGCGCTCGACCTGCTGGCGTCGGGCACGCTGGGCCGCGACGTCGACACGATCGTCGAGCCCGACGACGTCGACCTCGACGGCCTGCTCGGGGCCCTGGAGGGACTCGTCGCCGGCAAGATCGCAGGGAAGGTGTTGGTGCAACCATGAGCAAGCCGAGGTTCAACCACGTGGCCCTGAGCGTCCCGAGCGCCGCGCTCGACGACGCCGGCCGGGCCGACATCCTGGCCTTCTACGGCGAGGTGTTCGGCTGGGAGGAGATGCCGACGATGACGAAGCCGGGCCAGCAGCTGGTCCTGCAGGCCTACTCCTACGACCAGTTCGTGTTCGTCGTGGCCGAGGACGAGCCCATGGCCTGCCCCCGCACCGACCACTTCGGCATGTCGGTCGACAGCCTCGACGAGCTCACCACCTTCCACGACCGGGCCTCGGCGTACGCCACCCGTGACGACCGGGTGAGCGTGTCGGCCGTGGGCCTGGACGACTACGAGTTCCTGAAGCTCCACAACTTCTACGTCGGCTACCTCCTCCCCCTCAGCGTCGAGGTGCAGCACTGGGCGTGGACGCCGACGCCCGCCCTCGCATCGTCGTCA
Organism: Acidimicrobiales bacterium; assembly: GCA_035316325.1. Lineage (NCBI taxonomy): Bacteria > Bacillati > Actinomycetota > Acidimicrobiia > Acidimicrobiales > Acidimicrobiales bacterium. The sequence continues at coordinate 10,852 of DATHJB010000015.1, read as the reverse complement.
TCCTGAGCGACCGACCGACCGTCAGCCGAGGCGGCGGCCGCCGTCGAGGACCAGTCGCTGCCCGGTGACGTACGCGGCGGCGTCGGAGGCGAAGAAGCTGACGGCGTCGGCGATCTCGTCCCTCGTGCCGAAGCGCCCGACCGGCACGGAGGCGACGTAGGCGGTGAGGACCTCGTCGGGCACGTCGGCGTGGCGCTCCACGGGGACGAAGCCCGGCGCCACCGTGTTGACCGTGATGCCGAGGGGTGCCAGCTCCCGGGCCCAGCTCAGCGCCAGGCCGACCTGGGCCGCCTTGGAGGTGGCATAGGCCGACCGGTGCGGCGGGGGCCGGTCGGCGACCTCGGAGTCGACGTGGACGATCCGGCCCCAGCCTCGCGCCCGCATCGCCGGCAGCACCGCCCGGCCCAGCAGCACCGGGCTCTTGACGAAGAAGTCGAGCTGCGCCAGGTGGTCGTCCCAGGTGGCGTCCTCGACGGCGATGTCGGGCTGCGGGCCCGTGGCGTTGACCACCAGCACCTCGACCGGCCCGAGCGTCCCGGCGACGGCTGCGACCAGCTCGTCGACCTGCCGCTCGTCGGTCACGTCGCCCGTGAACGCTTCAGCGGTGCCGCCGTCGGCCCGGATCGCCTCGACGGCCTCCGCCACCTGCCCGTCCCCGGGGAGCCCGTTGACGGCGACGGTCATCCCGTCCCGCGCCAGCCGCCCGGCGACGGCCCGCCCCAACCCCCGCCCACTCCCGGTCACCAACGCCACCCGCGCCCCACCCGTCGCCATCCCGCATCATGGCAAACGTCGCTACCGGCTTCTGACGTCCGCCGCTAGCCGACGTAGCGGTCGCTGTATGAGATCCTACCTTGGTATGGGCAATTGATGTAGAGTTTCATACGTGCCGACAGCCCGATCGCTCGAGCGCCTCCGGCAACTGGGTCCGGTGTTCCGGTCGAGGGATGCCGTGGCTGCGGGAGTTTCATGGCGAGACCTCTACGAGCTCAGAGACTCCGGCGCGGTCGTCGAGCTGTCCAGAGGCGTCTACCAGCTGGGCGACGTGGCCGGAGCGACGAGCATCGACTTCGTCGCCGTGTGTGTGCGCGCTCCCCGGGGGATGATCTGCCTGAACTCGGCACTGGCCCACTGGGACCTCAGCGACGAGATCTCTTCCGAAGTCCACCTGGCGGTGCCCCAGGATTCGCACCGACCTGCCATCGACTTCCCGCCAACTCGCGTTCATGTCTTCCGCTCGACGACCTTCGACCTGGGCCGCCTGGAGGTGACGTTGGAGGATGGGTCCCGATTCTCGATCACCGACCGGGAGCGCTCCGTCGTCGACGCGTTCCGGTTGCGCCACCTTGTGGGACAGGACGTGGCCTACGAGGCTCTGCGCAGGTACCTGAGCGACCGTCCCCGGCGCGCTCGCATCGTGGAGCTGGCCCGAAGCTTCCGGGTGTCGGCACCGATGACGGACGCGATCCGGTTGCTCAAGCCATGAGCCGTCCGACTCGCACGACCGCTGCCGGACGGGCGTACCTCGATCTCCAGGCGCGGGCGAGGAGCGAACGTCGCCCGACTGATGAGTTGTTGGTGCTCTATGTCCTGGAGCGCTTCCTCTACCGCCTGTCACGTTCGCCGCATCGGAGCCGCCTCGTGTTGAAGGGCGGGATGTTGCTGGCTGCGTTCGAGGAGCGCCGACCGACCCGGGACGTCGATCTGCTCGCCCGTGAGGTGTCGAACGACCTGGAGACGGTGGCGCGACTCGTGCACGACGTGCTGCTGGTCGGTGCCGACGACGGCGTCGAGTTCCGGCCGGACCGACTCGCCATGGACGTGATCCGTGACGGCGACGTCTACCCCGGTGCACGAGTCGTCGTGCCGGCGGCCGTCCACAGGGCTCGGCTTCGCCTGCGCATCGACGTCAGCGTCGGCGACCCCGTCACTCCCGGGGTCGTCGAGGTCGACTACCCCTCTCTGCTCGCGGAGTCGTTCCGCGTGGTCGGCTATCCCATCGAGACCGTCCTTGCCGAGAAGATCGTGACCATGGTCGACCGAGGCGATGCGACGACCAGGGAGCGCGATTTCGCTGATGTCGTGCTGCTCGCTCGACGCCACGAGATCGACGCTGTCCAGCTCTCGGCGGCGATTGGAGCGACCGGCGCACACAGGCAGTCGGAGCTGCGCCCACTCCGCCAGGTTCTGGTCACGCTCGGCGCCTCTCGGCAGACCGACTGGGCGCGCTTCGTCGACCGGGCCGGCCTGCGGACCAACGTCCCACCTGCCTACGAGGAGGCCATCGGCTTGGTTGTCGACTTCGCGGACCCGATCCTCGCTGGCGCGGTCGTGACCGGGACCTGGGATCCGACCACGAGGAGCTGGCGGTCCTAGCCTCGTGACCGGCTAACCGACGTCGCGGCGTTGGAAGCCGGCGAAGCCGGTGGCGAGGAGCGCGGCGGCCACCGCGAGGACGACCACGACCGGGACCAGCGTGAAGTCGCCCCCGGGCACCTCGGGGATGTGCCCGAACGGCGACAGGTCCTCCACCCAGGTCGGCAGGTTGAAGAGGTCGCCGAACAGCCCCACCACGAAGCAGGCGGCGAGCACGCCCCACGCAGCGGACACCGCCCGCGGGAACAGGCCGAACAACCCCAGCGCCACCCCGGCCAGCACCCACATCGCCGGCACGTAGGCCAGCGCCGCCGCGGTCACCCGCACGGCCTGGCCGAGGTCGTGGCTGGCGATGCCGTAGGTCAGGCCCAGGCCGAACCCCGCGAGCACCATCACGATCGCGCTGCCGGCGAGCGCCATCGCCAGGTGGCTGGCGACCCACCGGGACCGAGCCACCCGGGTGACCAGCACGGGCTCCGCCCGCTCCGCGGTCTCCTCGCTGCGCAGCCGCAGCACCGACGAGATCGTGTAGCCCGAGCCGATCAGGGCGATCATCAGCAGCGACGTCGCCAGGAACGAGTCGACCAGGCTCCCGCCATCGGACCGGGCGATGATGTCGCCGACGGTGTCGTTGTCGTTCACGAACTCCTCGATGTCGTTGGCCACCGACCCGTACGACACGCCGGTGAGCAGCAGCCCGGCGCCCCAGGCGATCAGGCTGCCCCGCTGGATCCGCAGGGCGAGGCCCACCGGGCGACCCAGCCAGCCGCTGGCGGTCGGCGGGCCGGGGCGGGGCGCCACCAGCCCGGAGCCGACGTCGCGTCGGCCGGCCAGCACCACGCTGACGGCGACCAGCCCGGCGGTCGCGGCGAGCGACAGCAGCAGCGGCCACCAGCTCTCGCCGGCGTACGGCCGCATCTTCTGCTGCCAGCCGATGGGGGAGAGCCACGACAGGGTGCCGTCGCCCACGTCGCCGGCGGCCCGCAGCACGAACGCCGCGCCCAGCACCGCACCCGTGACGCCGTAGACCACCCGGGTGTTCTCGGTCACCTGGGCGGCGACGAGGGTGATGCCGGAGAACACCAGGCCCATCGCGCAGAACCCGACGCCCATCACGATCGACCCCTGGGTGGGCAGGTCCTGCGAGAGCAGCCCGAGCGCCACCAGGGCACCCACGGTGACGTTCATGAGCGTGGCGACGACCAGCGCCGCGGCGGCCGGGGCGTGGCGGCCGACGGGCAGGGCCCGCAGCATCTCCATGCGGCCGGACTCCTCCTCGGCGCGCGTCGACCGGCCGACCATGAACAGGTTCATGAGGCCGACCATGATCAGCCCGAAGGAGGCGACCTGGAAGGCGATCTGGCCGCCCATGGTGTCGAGTGCCTGGTCGGGGCCGTTGAAGATGAGGGCGGCGGCGTTGTCGTGGCTGGCGGCGGCGGCCTCGTCGAGGTCGGCCTGGGTGGGGTAGAGGCCCTTGACGCTCGCCGCGGTGCTCACCACCAGCACCCCGATGGCCATGACCCACACGAGGATCCGCACCCGGTCGCGGCGCAGGACGAACCGGGTCAGCGCCCCGGCACCCGTGAGGTCGGACGTTCCCTGAGCGGCATCAGACATCGGCGTCGGCGGCATCGGTGACCTCGACCCCGTGGTCCTCGAGCTCGTCGCCGTAGTGGCGCAGGAACAGCTCCTCCAACGTGGGCGGCCGGCTGGAGAGGCCGCGGATGCCCAGCTCGGTGAGGTGGCGCATGACGTCGTCGAGGCGGTCGGTGTCGACGTCGAAGCGGGCCCGGTGGTCGTCGATGCGGGGGCTGTGGACGCCGGGGAGGTCGGCGACCCCGGTGGGCGGCTTGTCGGTGTGGACGTCGATCGCCGTGCGGGTGAGGTGGCGCATCTCGTCGAGCGTCCCGCTCTGCACCGTGCGACCGGCCCGGATGATGCTCACCCGGTCGCACAGCGCCTCGACCTCGGCGAGGATGTGGCTCGACAGCAGCACCGTGCGACCCTCGGCCTTCACCTCGCGGACGCACTCCTGGAAGACGGCCTCCATCAGCGGGTCGAGGCCCGATGTCGGCTCGTCGAGGACCAGCAGCTCGGCGCTCGACGCCAGGCCGGCGACCAGGGCGACCTTCTGCCGGTTGCCCTTCGAGTAGGTGCGGGCCTTCTTGGTGGGGTCCAGCTCGAACCGCTCGACCAGCTCGTCGCGGCGCGTGCGGTCGAGGTCGCCGCGCAGCTCGCCGAACACGTCGATGATCTGCCCGCCGGTGAGCTTGGGCCACAGGTTCACGTCGCCCGGCACGTAGGCGAGGCGCCGGTGCAGCTCGACGGCGTCGCTCCAGGGGTCGCCTCCGAGCAGCGTCACGTCGCCGGCGTCGCGGCGCAGCAGGCCCAGGAGCACCCGGATGGTGGTGGTCTTGCCGGCGCCGTTGGGGCCGAGGTAGCCGTGCACCTCACCCGGTGCCACGTGGAGGTCGAGGCCGTCGAGCGCTCGGGTGCTGCCGAACGTCTTCACCAGGCCGCTGATCGAGATCGCCTCGGTGGTCGTTGTCATCGCTCCCGATACTAAGCACATTTCACGAATTTGTGAATAGTATGTCGGGCATGACGGAAGACGGCGGCGACAGCGGCGGCGACGGCCGCGACGAGGCGCTGCTCCAGGCCGTCGAGCGCTTCGCCCTGCAGCTCACCGACGCCGGCATGCCACGGATGCCGGCGCGGATCTTCGCGTACCTGATCATCGACGACGCGGACGACGCCACCGCCGGCGAGCTGGTCGACCGCCTACGGGTCAGCCCGGCGGCCGTCTCCGGGGGGCTGCGCTACCTGGTGCAGGCGGGGCTGCTGGTACGGGAGCGCCGGCCCGGCGCCCGCCGCGACCACTACCGCCTCCACAACGACATCTGGTACGAGACCTACCTCCAGCGGATCGACGTGCTGCGGCGCTGGGAGGACCTGCTGTCCGAGACGATCGAGGCGGTCGGGCCCGACAAGGCGCCGGCCAGCCTCCGCGAGACCCGTGAGTTCATGGCGTTCGTGCGGGACGAGTACCCGGGGATGATGGAGCGCTGGCGCGCCCACCGCCGCACCCTCGACTGACGGCGCGGCGCGAGGGTCAGCCGGCGAAGTCGGGCTCGGCGGCGACCGGGTCGGCCGGCGGGGGTGGCGGCGTGGTGACCGGTGGGGTGGTGGCCGGGGGCGTGGGTGTCGGGGACGGGGTCGGCGACGGGCCGGGGCTCTGGGGCGCCGTGGTGGTGGGGCTCGTGGTCGTGCTGGTGGTGGTGCTCGTCGTGCTCGTCGTGGTCGTCGGCGGTGTCGGATCGTCGACGCTGAACGACCCGGGCTCGTAGTCCGCGTCGCCGCCCAGGCAGTCGGCGGTGATGGTGAGCTGGGCGCCGAACAGGTCGTCGTCGTCGTCGGGCACGGCGAGCGTGCCGGTCCAGTCGCCCTCGGTGCCGCGCGGGGCGGACGTGAGGTCGAGCGTGTCGGAGCCCTCGAGCAGCCGGAGGGCGACCTCCTGCCCCAGGCAGCCGTCGCCCGAGACCGAGATCGACGTGTCCGTCGGGCCGCTGCCCGGTGCGATCGTGAGGGGCAGGCCGGGTACCTGGGCACTGGCCAACGCCGCGCTGGCCGCCACCACGGCGACGACCCCGAGCGATGCGCCACCGACCACGCCACCACGCCGAAGCTGGAAAGACATCCGTCCGCCTCCCTGAGGTTGTCCGCTGCGCCCGGCACCCTACCTCGTTGCGGCGTGCGGGCGGCGCGCAGCGTAGTGAGCCGGGAGGCCCAGTTTTCGGGCGTTATTCGGCGGCGTCCTCCACCTCGATGCGGTCGCACTCGTCGCCCACGACCAGGGCCGCGCGACTCGCCGGATCGACGCGCTCGACGTCGTCGGGCCGGTACGGGCGGTTCTCGATCACCGGCCAGGAGTCGTAGTACTCGACCCGCCCGTCGGACCACCGGTAGAGGCCGGGGGTGTCGACGCCGTCGCAGTCCCAGTCGCCGAGGAAGAGCTTGTCGCCCAGCTCGCCGAGGCGGATCTGGCGCTCCACGTCGTCGACCGCGATCGTGAGCACCATGTCCTGCCGCTCCTCGGCCCCCTCCGCCAGGCCGTAGGTGCCGAAGGCCCGGCAGCCGTCGCCCTCGGGGTCGCCGGCCATCACCTGGGTGCGCTCGTCGAGCGACGGCAGCGGGGAATCGGGGCAGTCGTCGTCGGGCGACGGGCGGGCGAGCTGGTAGACGAGCCCCGCCGAGGCGGTGATCACCACGGCGAGGGTGATCCAGAGCCCCAGGCGTCGACTCTTCGGCGGCGGCTCCTCCGGCTGCGGCGGCCGCGGCCCGAACGTCTGGGTGGCCCCGGCGTGGACCTCCTCGTCCTCGTTGTTGCCGTTGTCCCCGGCGCCTTCCTCGATGGGGTCCGCCCACGGCGGGCTCGCCGGGCTCGCCGGGCTGACCGTGCTGACCGGGATGACCACCCGCACCGGCGCCGGCTCGGGCTTCGGTTCCGGCTCGGCCGCGGTGGGGAGGCGGATGTCGCCGAGGGGGACGGTGGCCCGGAGCGCCTGGGCGAACTGGTCGGCGGTGGCGGGGCGGTCGGCGGGGTCGCGGGACATCGCCTGCTCGACGACCCGCGCCAGCGCCATCGGCACGTCGGGCCGGCCCATGAGCGGCTCGTGCTGGCCCACGTCGGCGGCCCGCAGGACGGCCAGGGGCAGCGCGGCGTCGAACGGCCGCTTCCCGGTGAGCGCCTCGTAGCAGACCACCCCCAGGGAGTAGAGGTCGCTGCGGGCGTCGGGGTCCGCCCCGTCGAGCAGCTCGGGCGCCAGGTAGTGGGCCGTCCCCGCGATGGCCGAGTCTCCGCCCAGCACCGCGGTGAGCCGCCCCAGCGTGCGGGCCACGCCGAAGTCGCCGAGCAGCGGCTCCCCGTCGGACGTGAACAGGATGTTCGCCGGCTTCACGTCGACGTGGAGGATGCCCCGGCGGTGCGCGGAGCCGAGGGCGTCGGCGATCGGGGCGGCCAGCGCCACCACCTCGCCCGGGCCGAGCCGCCCCCGCCCCGCCAGCAACGCCTCCAGCGACCCGCCCGAGGCGTAGTGCATGCAGATGGCGAGGCCCTCGCCGTCGGGCAGCACCGCCAGCACCCGCACGATGTGGGGGTGGTCGAGCTCCATGAGGACGGTGGCCTCGCGCCGCAGCCGGACGATGTCGCCGGGCCCGGAGTCGGCGCCGTGCAGGCGCTTGACGGCCACGATCTGCGTGATCGGCCCGTGGCGCTGGGCCCGCCACACCGTGCCCGACGAACCGGCGCCGATCTGGTCCAGCAGCTCGTACTCGCCCAGCCAGGTCATGGCCGCCCCGGCCGCCTCGTCCGCATCCGCATGCCACCACGATCCCATAGCGGACACGTCGTGCCGCAGCCGCTACCGCCGACGCGATCGGTAGTGGCGGTGGTACTTTGCGAGAGGAACAGGTCGCAGGCGGAGGTGGGCAGATGCCGGAGCTCGGCGCGATCCACGAGGACGTCCAGTTCGACTGGCTCGCCGCGTCCGACCTGTCCGCGGAGCTGCGAGCGACGGCGGTGGTGTTGGAGACCCAGTTGGGGGACCGGGACGTGGCCCGGCGCGACGCCCGCCTCTGGTGGCAGGGGCGCTACGGCGACGAGTTCGACCAGCGGGTGGCCTCGTGCGTCGCCGATGCCGGGCGGTTCGTGCTGTCGCTGCGCGACGCCGCCGACCGCCTCGACGAGCTCGCCCGCCTGGCCCGGCAGGAGCAGGACCGCCGCACCCAGGCCCGCGAGTGGGAGGCGTCGCAGGACGACGGGGGCGGTGGGGGCCTGATGGGCACCATCAACGACGCCGTCGACACCGTGGACGACTTCCTCACCGGCGAGGACGACCTGCCGCCACCGCCCCCGCCGGTCGAGCCGCCGCTGATCCCGCTGTACGACCCGGGGCCGACGGTGCGGGAGGTGTCGCTGCCGCCCCTGGCCCCCTCGGGCTCGGGCGTGGGTGTGCCGGCGTCCGGGTTCGTCGGTGGCGGCCGCGGCGGCGGGGTGAGCTCGGGGGAGCCGGCCGCCCTCGATACGTGGGTCACGTCGAGCCGCGGGTCGGACGAGGCGGTGCTGACCCGCAAGGGCACCCTCGACGGCCTGCACGGCGACTTCACCGCCACGCTCGGGTGGGGGTCGTTCGACGCCTCGTCGCTGCTGGGCGGCATGGGCACCTGGCTGACCTGGAACGGGACCGACGCCCTGTGGGTCGCCACCGTCGCCCAGGCGTTCCGTGACGCCGGCACCGGCACGGTGTCCGACGCCGTGATCGCCGCCCAGGTCGACGCGGCGGGGCTCGACGGCACCCGGACGGCCGTCACCTACGACTCCCCGGCCGCCTGGGGCGAGCCGCCCACCAGCGGCTACGCCGACGACCCGGTCAACACGGCCAGCGGCAACTTCGTGGAGGCCGAGGTCGATCTGGAGGTGGGTGGCCTGGCGCGGTTGCTGCGGTTCACGCGCACCTACAACAGCCGGTCCGACCGGGTGGGCGCGTTCGGGCCGGGTTGGTCGTCGTGGGCGTCGGTGCGGCTGCGGGCCGAGCCCGACGGGGCCCACTGGGTGGGGCCGGACGGGCAGGAGGTGGTGGTGCCCCGGTCCTCGGCGGGGGAGTACCCGCGGGTCGTGGGGTTGGCGGGGCTGGTGGTGCCGGAGGGCGACGGGCTGGCGCTGGCGGCGCTGGGCGGGGGGAGCCGGCTGGTATTCGACGCCGCCGGGCACCTGCGGCGGGCCGATGCCGGGCCCGGCACCGAGGTGCGGTTCGTCCACGACGGCGACCGGTTGGTCGAGCTGCGGCACGAGGGTGGCCGGTCGGTGCGGCTGGAGTGGGAGGGCGACCGGGTGGTGGCGGTCAGGTGCTCCGACGGTCGTTCGGTGACGTACGCCTACGACGAGGGGCGGCTGGTGTCGGCCTCCGGTGGTGCCCGGGGGCTTCGTGGGTACGAGGTCGACGAGCGGGGTCGGGTCGTGGCGGTGACCGACGCCGACGGGGTGGTGGAGGTCCGCAACCGCTACGACGACGACGGCCGGGTGGTCGAGCAGCTGTCGCCGTTCGGTCGCCGCTCGCGGTACCGGTACCTGGGCGGACGGGTCACGGTCGTCGACGATGCCGAGGGTCCCGCCAACAGCTACGTGCACGACGATCGGGGCCGGCTGGTGGGTGCCATCGACGGGCACGGCCACGAGCTGCGGAAGGCCTACGACCGTTGGGGCAACCCGGTGCGGGTGACCGAGCGCGACGGCACCGCGACCCTCCTGGAGTGGGACGACCGCTCCCGGCTGGTGCGGCGGGAGGCGGCCGACGGATCGTGGTTCGCTTTCGACCACGACGACCAGGGCCGGTTGCTCGCCACTGCGGCGTCGACCGGGGCGACCACCCGGTTCCGCTACGAGGGCGTCGAGCGGACGCCGGTCGAGGTGGTCGACCCCGAGGGCGGCGTCACCCGGCTCGACGTGCACGACGGTCTGGTCCATCGGCTGGTCGACCCCGACGGCGTGGAGCTGCGGTTCGGCTTCGACGCCCACGGCGAGCTGACGTCGATCACCGACGGGCTCGGCAACACCGCCACCTTCGAGCGCGACGAGGCCGGGCGGGTCGTCGCCACCGAGTCACCGACGGGTCACCGCACGGAGCAGGCGTACGACCCGGCCGGCCGCATCGTCGCCCGACGTGATGGCGCCGATGGCGCCGACGGGGCCGAGTGGCGCTACGAGTGGAGCGCCGCCGGCCGGCTGCGGGCGGTGGTCGACCCGCTGGGCGCCCGGCGCGAGCTGCGCTTCGGGAGCCACGGCGAGGCGGAGCAGGTGGTCGATGAGCTGGGCCACGCCACCACCCTCCGGTTCGACCCGCTGGGCAACCTCGTGGGCGTCGTGCTGCCCGGCAGCGCCAAGTGGGCGTTCGAGTACGACGGCCTGTGCCGCCTGACCGGCGTCGACGACCCGGCGGGAGCGACCTGGCTGCGGGAGTACGACGTGGCCGGCCGGCTCGTCGGCACCGTCGATCCCGTGGGTGCCCGCCGGGGCGTGGCCCTCGACGGCGTGGGCCGGATCGCCGCCGTCGACGACAGCCTCACGTCGGTGGCGTTCGCCTACGACCCGCTGGGCCGGGCCGCCGTCCACCGTCGCCCCGACGGCACCGAGGCCCGGGCCACCTACGACCGCTGCGGCCGGGTCACGTCGGTGACCGACCCCGACGGCGGGGTCACCCGCTACGAGCACACGCCGGCCGGGAGGCTCGCCGCGGTCACCAGCCCGCTGGGCCACACCACCCGTTGCGAGTACGACGCTGCCGGCCGCCGGGTCGCCGTGGTCGATCCGTCGGGGCGGCGCTGGGTGCAGCGCCACGACGGCGACGGGCGCGTCACCCGGGTCGTCGCGCCGACGGGGGACACGGTGCGCTTCCGCTATGGCGGGGGCGGCCGGCTCGTC
>DATHJB010000014.1 GCA_035316325.1 Acidimicrobiales bacterium | reverse complement strand
AGCTGCCGAGGATCTGCTGCGACGCGGCGATCTGCTCCCGGTAGTACGCGAGCACGGTCTTGACGGTGTCCTCATCGGTGAGCTGGAAGGTCTGATCCGGCTCCTCGGTCCGCACCTCCGGCCATTCGCCGGGGAACCTGCGACCGGCCACGATGACCTGGAACCACCGCCGCTCCCAGATCGCAGAGTGCTTCACCAAGCTGAGCAGCGACAGGGAGCTCGCGGTCGGCGCACGGAGCGCGTCGTGGTCAGATACGCCGTCGAGCTTCTTGATCAGGGCCTCGCGTTGATAGTCGAGGAACTCGACGAGACCAGCTCGCTCAGAATCCGGCGACGCCTCGGCTCCCGACACGGCGCGCACAGTACCGAGAAGACAGCGTCCTCCAACGTCAGCTCCGGGGCACACAGATCACCGGCGCCGACAGCGCTGCAGACCAGCGCAGATCCGGCGATCCCGAGTAGCTGGCGAGCGCCGGTGGAGCGTCCGGAACTGGGTGATCTGAGCGGGCGGGCATCCGTCCGTCTACTCGCGGGGCACCGGCGCAGGGCGTCGCTGCAGCACGTTGCGATCGGAGCGTGCGGAGCTCCGTCCGGGGTCAGACAGGTAGAACTAGCGGAGGCCAGGCCGCCGTCGATGACGACGGAGGTGGTTACTGCGCCTGCGCCTGGGCCGGGGCGAAGGCCGCTTCCATGTGCGCGGCCGACTCCAGCAGGTGGGTCTGGAGCGACTCGACGGCAGCGTCGACATCGCCGGCGGCGATGCGCTCAACCAGCTCGGCGTGCTCGTCGAGCCGGGGAGCAGTCCGCTCGAAGGCGTAGCGCACATAGCGCATCGACTGGTCCATGAGCACGCTCACCAGGTGCAGGAGCCACCCGGATGTGCAGCGGGCATAGGTCGCGTCGTGGAAGCCGCGGTGGGCGCCGTAGATCTCGGCGGCGGTGGGTGGGTTCGAGCGCGGCCGCTTCCGCAGGGCGACGAACACCTTGTAGGTCGCCTTGACGTCGTCGAGGTACGACGGGTCGGCGTTCTCCATCGAGCTGCGCAACGCCTGCGGTTCGAGCTGGGTCCGCAGCTCGTAGAGCTCGCGGGCCTCCTCCAGCGAGACGTCGGCGACCCGGGCGCCCCGCTGGGGGCTCATGACGAGCACGCCGCGGGCGGCGAGGCGCTGCACTGCCTCACGCAGGGGGGTCGGGCTGATCTTCCACTGGACGGCGAGGTCGTTGACCTTCACGCGGTCACCCGGCAGGAGGTTCCCGAGAGCGATCTCGGCCTGGAGCCGAGCGTCCACCCAGTCGTAGCGAGTCGTCGGCCCGGGATCTACGGCCATCAGCTTCCTGTCAAGAGTTCGGCGATGTCGTCGGGGAGCAGGAACTCGGCGGGGACGGCCGGTCCCCACGCGTAGAGCCCACGCATGTCGTTGAAGGTCTCAGGCTTCCACAGCTCGTCGTCGACGATGACGTCGAGGTCGGAGTAGTACTCGGCGAAGTTCCCCGCCGGGTCGCGGAAGTACCAGAAGTAGTTCGACCCGATGTGGTGCCGCCCGAGGCCCCACACATCGCGACCGGGGTCGACGTCGAGGAGCGCCCGGGCACCCCGGCCGATCTCGTCGACGTCGTCGACCTGCCAGGACGTGTGGTGCAGGAACGGGGTCGGAGCCGTCTGCACCAGCACGTTGTGGTGGTCCGTCGAGCAGCGGAGGAACGACGCGACCCCCTCGACGTGATCGCTCACCCTGAAGCCGAGGCCGTCCACGAACAGCCGGTGGCTCAGGTCGCTGTCGGTGCTGCCGACGACGACGTGCCCCAGCTTGCGCGGTTGCACCGGACCGTCCCGGTCCAGCGCGCTCGAACGAGCGTGCTCCCGGTCCCACCGCCCCGGCGCGTTGGCGGCCGGGACGTCGTAGGCGCCGGCGGAGACGATGGGCTCGTCCACCACCGCGACGACCTCCACACCGGTCCCCGGGTCCACGACGCGGACGCTGTCCGGGCCGCGGTCGACGGCAAGGCCGAGGCCAGCCACGTCACGGGCGATGCGGTCGAGGTCGTCGGGATCCTCGACGCCGAGCCCGAGGGTGACGAGCCGGCGCCGCTCGGCGGGGACGAGTCGCAGCTGGTCCCCGCCGTCCCGGCTCGCCAGCACCCCTGGCGACGACCGGGTGAGGCCGAACTCCTCGTAGAAGGCCACGGTCGCCGCCACGTCGGGGACTCCGACCGTGACCGACGTCAGGCGATGGACCGTCATCAGTGGTCCTGCGGCACGACGAAGCGGTGGCGCATCTCGCCGATGCCCTCGATGTGCGTGGTGAGCTCGTCACCGACGCCCAGGAACCTGGGGGGACGGCGTCCCACCCCCACCCCCGACGGTGTGCCGGTGAAGATCAGGTCGCCCGGGTGCAGGGTCACGACGCTCGACAGGTGCGCGATCAGCTTGGGCACCGGGAAGATGAGGTCCGAGGTCCGGCCGTCCTGCATCGACTCGCCGTTCACCGAACATCCGAGGCGCAGGTCGTCGGGGTCGTCGAACTCGTCCGGGGTGACCAACCACGGTCCGGTCGGGCCGAATCCGGGGAACGACTTGCCCAAGCTGAACTGTGGGGCCGGTGGCTGCATCTGGACCACGCGGTCCGACAGGTCCTGACCGATGGTGAGCCCGGCGACGTGTCCCCAGGCGTCCTCCTCGGCCACGCGGGTCGACGCGGCTCCCATCACGACGACGAGCTCGACCTCCCAGTCGACCGTGGCCGACGGGAGCGCGATCTCGCCGAAGGGGCCGACCAGCGAGGACAGGTACTTCGTGAAGATCGGAGGAGCCTCCGGCGGCCCCATCCCGCCTTCGGCCGCGTGCGCCGCGTAGTTGAGACCCGCCGCGAACACCTGGCGGGGGGTGGGCGACGGCGCGCCCAGGAGACTCGGGTCCAGCGGCTCGGGACCGTCGGCGTCGACGTCCGCGGCCCACGACCGGAAAGCCGGCCAGTCGTCGAACACCGCGGCCGGGGTGCCGTCCCAGCGACCCGCCGACGCCTTCCCGACGTCGATCCCGCTCGCCTCGCCGTCCCCGACGAGGAGGTGGACCCGTCCGTCGTAGTTGGCGATCCTCATCGCTCCACCAGCCCCGTCAGTTCCACGGCAGGACCGAGCTGGTCCAGTGGGTGAGGCCGTCGAGGTCGTCGACCGAGCTGACGTGCCGCGGCGGGGTCTCGAAGCTCCCGTACGGGGTGATCCGCACCACGACACGCCCCTCGTTGATCGCGCCCTCGCGCACGGCCGGTCGCACCTCCTC
>DATHJB010000013.1 GCA_035316325.1 Acidimicrobiales bacterium | reverse complement strand
CCGACCGCCCGACATCTGGTCGACCTGCGCCACCGAGCTCGCCAGCGGGCCGGGCAGGCGGAACGTGGCGGCGGTGACCAGCGTCCCCAGCCGGATGCGCTCGGTCTCCCGGGCGAGGGCCCCCAGCGTGACCCAGGAGTCGGTCGGGCCCGGCAACCCGGACACGCCGCCCATGTGCAGGTAGTGGTCGGACCGGAAGAAGGCGTCGAAGCCGAGGGACTCGGCCTCCTGGGCGACGGCGAGCAGGTCGTCGTAGGTGGCGCCCTGCTGGGGCTCGGTGAAGATGCGCAGGCTGACGGACACGCCGGGCACGTTACGGCGCTCCCCGGCGGATCAGGCGCCTCGTTGCACAGGCGCTGCTCGCACGCGACGTTGCGTGCGAGCAGCACCGGTCCCCGCCCGAGCTAGCGGGCGTACGAGCCAAGGTTGCGGAGCTGCAGCGCCGAGGCGATCTCGACGACGCCGAAGATGATCATGCGGATGCCGAGGAGCAGCGCCAGGGCGAGCACCGTGACGTCCGGCCAGGCGATCGCCAGGGCGCCGACCACCAGAGAGGCGACGCCGCCCAACAGCAACCAGCCCCATCCTTCGGGTCGGTCGATCAGCGCCGCTGTCACACGCACCGCACCCGAGAAGATGAGGCCGATCGCCGTCACCACGGCCAGGGCCCACAGCGTGATGCCGGGCCAGGACATGGCGACGATGCCCGCGACGATCAGGAAGATGCCGGCGGCCATGCTCAACGCCCGCCGGTACCGGGTGGAGCCGAGCAGCTCCTCCAGGCCCGTGAAGATGAGGCCGAAGGCGATGAACAACGCCAGCGTCTCGACCGCGACGACCAGGTCGAACAGCAGGACCACCCCCAGCACGACCGAGGCGAGGCCGAGGATGAGGAACAACCACCACCTCGACGAGGCCTCGCGGAGCTCCTCGCTCGACGGCATGCCTGCCGTCTCGAAACCACCCGCTGCGTACTGGCTCATGGCAGGCTCCTTCCTGGCCCACCGATCGGGAGCCTACGAGCGGACCTTGACTGTTACACCCCGTACCAACCACCCCGCCGCCGCCCCAAGAGGTGAAGGGCTTCGCCTTCGCTGTCACACCCTTCTCCTAGTGTCGGTGGCGTGAGCGACGAGCGGGCGTGGAGTCCGGGACCGGTGGCCTTGGGGCGGGGTGTGGTGGTGGTGCCCGACGTTGCCGTGCCGGCGGCGGCCGACGGGTGGCCGCGCCTGAGCATCGACGCCGCGGTGCTGGCGTCGCCGGCGGAAGCGCTGGCGTGGCTCGACGCGGCGTGGCGGGCGCGGCAGCCGACGGTGGTCGAGCTGGCGGTGCCCTTCGCCGACATGAAGCGGCCCGAGACCGACGACCGCCCGCCCTACCTGCTCGACCCCGGCTTCGAGCTGGCCCGGGAGCGGCTGCACTTCCTGGTGTGGGCCAACCGCTACGACGCCCGCAACGCCGACGAGCCGCCCCGCTGGCACCACGCCACCCGGGCTGTCCGCCTGGGTGCCTCGCCAGCTGAGGGCGACGCGGCCGACGGCGACGGCGAGGTGTCGCTCCCCGACGGCACGAGGGTGTGGATCGACGGTGGCCCTCGCGCCGCGGCGCTCGACGAGGCCGCGCTCGCCGGGCTGCGGGTGGTGCACGTCAACCAGCTGTGGGCCGAGGAGCTCACCGTCGATCGCTGGACGGCGCCGGGCGACGAGCTGGCCGACGACCAGTTGGCGGCCGTCGGGCACACCGGTGGTGCCGCTCGGGTGCTGGCGCCGGCCGGCTCGGGCAAGACCCGGGTGCTGACCGCCCGGCTGCGACATCTCCTGTCCGACCGGGGGTGGGCGCCGGCCACCGTGACGGCGCTGGCCTACAACACCCGGGCCGCCGAGGAGATGCGGGCCCGCACCCGCGACCTGCCGCAGGCGCAGATCCGCACGCTGCACGCCCTGGGGTTCGAGCTGCTCGGCCGGGCCCACGGTGGGCGGCCCCGGGTGCTCGAGGAGCGGGCGGTCCGCAACATCCTGGAGGACCTGGCGCCGGTGAAGCCCCGGGCCAACGACGACGTCTACGCCCCCTACCTGGAGGCGCTCGGCGAGGTGCGGGGCGGCCTCGAGACACCCGACGACGTGGAGGCGTCCCGCGACGACGTCCCCGGCTTCGGCGGGCTGTTCGACCGCTACCGGCAGCGGCTCCACGACATGGGGGCCATCGACTTCGACGAGCAGGTCTACGGCGCCGTCGAGGTGCTGCTGCGCAACCCCGAGCTGCGGCAGTGGGCCCAGCGCCGCTGCGGCCACCTGCTGGTCGACGAGCTGCAGGACCTCACGCCCGCCCAGCTGCTGATGATCCGGCTGCTCGCCGCGCCGGCCTACGACGTCTACGGCGTGGGCGACGACGACCAGGTGATCTACGGCTACGCCGGTGCCGACCCCCGCTTCCTCGTCCACTACGACCAGTTCTTCCCCGGCGCCGCCGCCTTCCTGCTGTCGGTCAACTACCGGTGCCCGGCCGAGGTGGTGGAGGCGGCGTCCGCGCTGCTGTCGTACAACTCGCTGCGGGTGCCCAAGGAGATCCGGGCCGGTCGCCCGGCCGACGACGCCGTGCCCGGCCTGGTGGTGGCGCGGCACGACGACGCCTCGCTGGGCGGCCGGCTGGTGGAGGTGGTGCAGGCGGCGCTGTCGGGCGGCGCCGCTCCCTCCGACGTCGCCGTGCTCACCCGGGTGAACGCCGGGCTGCTGGCGCCCCAGGTGCTGCTGGGCGAGGCCGGGGTGCCGGTGCGCGCGGTGGTGGGCGAGCGGATGCTCGACCGCACCGGGACGCGCGCCGCGCTGGCCTGGCTCCGGCTGGCCGATGCCGCCGGCTCGGGCGACGGGGCGAACCTGCACGGGCCCGACCTGGCGCTGGTGGCCCGCCGGCCGTCGCGGGGCCTGCGCCCGGGGCTGCTCAAGGCGCTGGGCAACGGGCAGTGGGCGCTGTCCCGGCTGGGCGGTTTCGCCGGCGGGCTCGACGACGAGAGGTCGCGCAACGCCCTGACGGGCCTCTACGACGACCTGGTGCTGCTCGGCAAACTGGCCGGTGGGGGCGCCAGCGCCGCCGAGGTGCTCGTCGCCGTGCGTGACCGGGTCGGCCTGGCCACCGCCCTCGGCCGCCTCGACGACGCCCGCTCCGCCCCCGGCGGCGGCCACCTCGACGACCTCGACGCCCTCGTCATGGTCGCCCGCGCCTACGACGCCCGCTCGTCGGACCCCACCCCCACCGCGGCCCCTGCCCCCACCGCTGCCCCGGCCCCTGCCCCTGCCCCTGACGCCCCGCCGTCCGGCGACAGCGGCGGCGACGACGGCGCCTGGCCGTGGCCGAACGAGGAGGAGGCCGGCGAACCGGCGGACGACGGCCGCCGGTCGTGGGTGGACGAGGTCGACGTCGTCGGCGCCGGTGCCAGCACCACAGGACGAGGCGTCGCCGGGTTCGAGGGTTGGTTGCGGGGTCGGCTGCGGCGCAGCGACGACAGCGGTGTGGGAGTGACGCTGTCGACCGTGCATCGGGTGAAGGGGCTGGAGTGGCCGCACGTGGTCGTGTGGGACGCCAGCGACGGGGTGATGCCGCACCGGCTCAACCAGGTCGGGCGGCTGCTGGAGGAGGAGCGGCGGGTGTTCCACGTGGCCCTCACCCGGGCGCGGACGTCGGCGACCGTGCTGGCTCGCGCCGGGTCGCCGTCGCCGTTCCTCGCCGAGCTGACCGGCGAGGCTCCCCACAAGCCACCGCCGTCGCCGGAGGAGCTCCGAACCCGGCCCCGGGAACGGGCGACGACGACGTCGGGCAGCCGATCCGGTGGCACCACCGCCGAGCCACTCGCGCCCGAGGACGCGAAGCGCTCCGACGCCCTCCGGGAGTGGCGCCGCAACCGGGCGAAGGCCGACAACGTCCCGGCCTACGTCGTCCTCAACGACAAGCACCTCGACGGCATCGCCCGCCGCGCTCCCCGCTCCCTCGACGAACTGGTCCGCTGCGACGGCATCGGCCCCACCAAGCTCGACCGCTACGGCGACGAGATCCTCACGACGATCCAGGACCTCTAGCCAGGTCCAGGACCTCTAGGGACCTCTGGGTCAGAGGTCGGGAAAGTCGAGGTCGAGGTTGGGGCGGTCGAGGCCGCCGTCGACCGGGAGGATCTTCCCGGTGACGTAGGCGGCGGCGGGGGACGACAGGTAGACGACGGCGGCGGCGATGTCGTCGGGGTCGCCGATCCGCTTCAGGGGGGTCGACTCTTCCATCTGGGTGCGGAGGTTCTCGTCGGTGAGGACGATCTCCAGCGCCGACGTGGCGGTGGAGCCGACCTCGATGGCGTTCACCCGGATGCGGGGCGCCAGGTCGGCAGCGGCCAGGCGGGTGTAGTGCGACAGCGCCGCCTTGGCCGTGCCGTAGGCGGCGTAGCCCCGGCCGGTCGCCCGGCCCATCGTCGACGAGATGTTGACCACCGCGCCGCCGTCACCCGCCAGCATGACCGGGACCGCCGCCCGGGTCAGGGCGTGCGCGGTGGCGACGTTGAAGGTGAAGGCCTCGACCATCCGGCGCGGCGACGTGTCGAGGAAGGGGCGGGGCATGGCACCGCCCAGGTTGTTGACCACGACGTCGAGGCGCCCGAACACCGAGGTCGCCGCCTCGACCAGGCCGGCGACGGCGTCGAGGTCGCTGAGGTCGGCGACCACCACCTCGGCCCGGCGGCCGGCCGCCACCACCCGCTTGGCCACGGCGTCGAGCTGCTCCGCCGTGCGGGCCGCCACCACCACGTCGGCCCCGGCCTCGGCCAGGGCGACCGCGCTGGCCGCGCCGATGCCGCGGCCGGCGGCGGTGACCACCGCGACCTTGTCGTCGAGCCTGAACCTGTCGAGTATCACGCTGGCGATCCCCCGAGAATCTGATGGACCGTCAGATTATGGCGCCTCAGTCCTCCGGGAGGCGGATCACCACGACCGGGCAGGAGGCGTGCTGGACCACGTTGCTGGCCACCGAGCCCAGCAGCAGGCGGCGCAGGCCGGTCCGACCGTGCGAGGCGACCACCAGCAGGTCGGCCCCGACCGAGATGTCGAGGAGGGTGAGCACCGCCTCGCCGGGCAGGGCGGTGCGCACGACCTCGGGAGCCGGGACCTCGAGCTCGGCGATCGCGCCGTCGACCACCCGATCGAGCTGCTCGCGCGCCGCCTCGTCGAGCTCGGCCTCGTCGGCCGGTACGGCCCACGTGCCGCCCCACGGCAGCGCGGAGACCGGCGCCTGCCAGGCGTGGACCACCTCGAGCGTGGCCTCGCGGACGATCGCCTCCCGCAGCGCCCAACGCAAGGCCACAGCCGCGTCGGGCGAGTCGTCGACACCGACCACGATGCGACCACCCTTCACGAGCGGATCGGCGGGGACCACGGGCACGGAGTCGGCGGCAGCGTCGGACATGCCGGCCACCTTAGAGATCGCGACCGCCAGGTCAGGTCAGGGTCACCCCTTGGGGGCGGCGAAGACCTCGCGGACCAACGGCTCGAAGTGCTCCAGCGGGAACGTCTCGGCGTCCGGGTCGAACGCGATCTGGTCCCACTCGTCGGCGAACTGCGCTGCCAGGCCGTACCAGGGCTGGCCCTCGTACTGGACCCGGGCCTTCGGATCGCCACCGAAGTGGTGGTAGTAGTGCGCCCCCTGGAAGTCCTGGTGGGCCTTGATCGCCTGGTAGACGTCGTCGCGCACGTAGGCCTTCAGGATCTCGGCGGCGATCGCCGGGTGGTTGAACACCGAGATGATCTTGCCGATGTCGTGGCACAGCGACGCCACCACCATCTCCTGATCGGCGCCGGCCTTCTCGGCCAGGGTCGCCGTCTGCAGCGCGTGCACCAGCTGGTTCGTACCGAAGCCGTCGGTGATGCCCTCGAGCTGGCGCACCATGGCGAGCACCTGCTCCGCCACGCGGGGCTGGTTCTTCATGGTCTCCGCCCCGATCACCGCCCACTGCTCGGCGGTGGACTCGTCCATCCTGGTGAAGGTCGTGGCCATCGGTTCCCCCGTGGTTCTGCGGTCGTAGCACCCATTATGAGCGCTACGACCGCAAGACCCACAGGTCAGGACCTCAGGACCCTCAGGAGGTCGGCTCCAGCTGCCGGTCGTCCTCCGGGACGGCATCGGGCTCGGCGTGGCCCTCGACGTCGATGTTGGGCAGGATCCGGTCGAGCCAGCCGGGCAGCCACCAGTTGCGGTCGCCCAGCAGCTCCATGGTGGCGGGCACCAGCAGCATCCGGACGATCGTGGCGTCGAGCAGCACGGCCGTGGCGAGGCCGGTGCCCATCAGCTTGACGACCCGGTCCGGCTCCAGGAGGAAGGCGCCGAACACGAACACCATGATCAACGCCGCGGCGGTGATGACCCGGGCCGTGGCGGCCAGGCCGTCGGCCACGGAGGTGCGGCTGTCGCCGGTGCGGTGCCACTCCTCACGGATCCGGGACAGGAGGAACACCTCGTAGTCCATGGAGAGGCCGAAGACGATGGCGAACATCATCATCGGCATCCACGGCTCGATCGGGGCGGCCTCGAAGTTCATGATCCCGCCGAGCCAGCCCCACTGGAAGCCGGCGACCATCACGCCGTAGGCGGCGCCGATCGACAGCAGGTTCATGATGACCGCCTTGAGCGGCACCAACACCGAGCGGAACACCAGCATCAGCAGCAGGAACGACAGCACCAGCACCGCCGCCAGGAAGTACGGCAGCCGCTCGGCCAGGTACTTCGTGAAGTCGACGTTGACGGCGACCGTGCCCGACACCTTCACGTCGAGCCCAGTGTCGGCCGTGGCCCCCGGCAGCACGTCGTCGCGCAGGCGGTTGACGAGCTCGGTGGTGGCCTCGTCCTGGGGAGACGTGGTGGGGACCACGTTCCAGGCGATCGCGCTGTTGTCGTCGGACGGGAACGGCGGCGCCACGGAGGCGACCCCGGGGTCGGCCGCGATGGCCGCGGTGACACCCTCGAGGTCGGCTTCGGACATGCCCTCGGGGAGCTCCGACACCAGCATGAGCGGACCGTTGTAGCCGTCGCCGAAGCCGTCGGAGAGCAGGTCGTAGGCCTGGCGGGTGGTGGTGTCCTCCTGGTAGTTGCCCTCGTCGGAGGCACCGAGACGCAGCGCGAAGATCGGCAGCGCCAGCACGACCAGGAGGACGGACGACAGGAGCACGGCGGGCCACGGGTGGTGCTGGATCACACGGCTCCACCGGTAGGCGAACGAGTCGCGGATGTCCTTGCGCTCGCGCCGGTCGACCGTCCTCTTCAGCCACGGCACGAAGAAGCCGAGGATCATCGTGAGGACGGCGACGGCCAGGCCCAGGGACGACAGCGCCGGGATGTTGAGCCCGGCGCCCGCCAGCATCACCGCCACGCCGCCCGCGGCGATCAGGCCCCGTCGACGGGTGACCTCGATGTTGCTGCCGGCGAAGGCGAGCAGGGCCGGGAGGAGCGTGACGGACGCCAGCATCGTGGCCGCGACCACGGTGGAGATCGCCACGGCCATGCCGGTGACGAAGCTCAGCCGCATCACGATCATGCTGACGATCGAGATGACCACGGTGGTGCCGGCGAAGATCACGGCCCGACCCGCGGTGTCGAGCGCGATGGCGATCGACTCGCGGATGTCGTGACCCTTGTGCAGGTTCTCGCGGTAGCGGGTGACGATGAACAGGGCGTAGTCGATGCCCACGCCGAGACCGATCATCAGACCGAAGATCGAGGCGAAGCTCGGCGGGTGGAAGACGAAGCTCAGGAAGCCGGCGATGACGCTGCCGGACATGATCCCGGCGACGGCGGTGCCGATCGGCACGCCCATGGCCAGCACCGAGCCGAACGCCACGATGAGGATGAAGATGGCGAAGGCGACACCGAGCAGCTCGGTGGTCGGCTCCTCGAAGGTGGCGAGCGCCGCGCCACCCAGCTCGACCCGCAGGCCGTCGACCGAGGAATCGGCGACGAAGTCGTCGTAGGCCGTGTTGATGTCCTGGGAGGTCTTCGTGAACTCCGTCTCGTCGAGGTTGGGATCGAAGTCGACCTGGGCGAAGGCGATGTCGCCGGCGAACGGGCCCTCCGTCGCGATCTGGCGCTCACCCCCCTCGGCGTAGGGGCTGCCGACGAAGTTGACGCCGTCGACGCCGGCGACCTCGTCGAAGAAGCCCTCCATCGTGCTGCGCACGGCGGGATCTTCGACCCCGGTGTCGGACTCGAAGACGATGTTGCCGCCGAAGCCGGCACCCTGGCCGCCGTAGTGGTCTTCCAGGAGCTCGGCACCCTGTGCCGATTCGAAGCCTGGCAGTGACCAGTCGGCGCTCGTCGACGGACCTCCGAGCGCCCCGTAGAGGATGGAGCTCGCGAGGAACAGGCCTCCACCCCAGAAGATGACGACTTTCCACCGGTGGTCATGACACCAGCGACCTAGACGTTGAAACACAGGATCTCCAATGATCCAAGGGGACTGTGTCCAGCCCACTCCAGCAGGACGAAAAGCACCCTACAGGTGTTCGTCTCGGACTGAGAACGCCCTGGACAGTGTCGCTTGTCACAGTCAGTAGTGGTTCATATCCAGGGAATTTCGAGCAGATGTCGCAGGTCTCCGGGGTCTCCCGCGCGAACTGCCCAACGCCCCGGCGCGGACGACCCCGCGCCGTTCAACAAATTGTCAACCCATCCAACCACCCCGCCGCCGCCCCAAGTCGCCTCGGCGCTGGCGCGCCGAGCCTCTAACTCATGGTTCGGAGCAGGTCGAGCTGACGGCGGGCGTAGGTCGGCTCGACCGTCCAGCGATTGGCGGCCTCCCAGGCGTAGGACGCCCGCAGCGCGTCGACCCACCGGGCGTCGTCGAGGCCGCCGATCCGGCGCGGCAGGGTGACGAGGTCGAGCACCGAGGCGTCGACCCGGGCCTCGTCCCACCCCAGCAGCACCGCCTGGCCGCCGGTGATGCGGATGTTGCCGGCCCGCGGGTCGCCGTGGACCACCGTGCGCGGCAGGTGGGCGATGGCCGACCAGGCCGCACGGCAGCGCCGCACCGCGTCGGGCGGCATGGCGGCGACGGCCACGTTCTCGCCGTGCTCGAAGGTCAGCAGGTCGGCGGCCGCCCGGCTGCCGGGTCGCTGCGGCCAGCCGCCGCTCACGTGGTGCAGCCGCCGCAGCGTGGTCGCGACCAGCTCCCAGTCGTCGTCGCTCTTGGGCTGGTGGCCGTCGACCACCTCCGTCACGATGCAGCCGCCGGCGTGCAGCTGGGGCTCGTCGCCGGCCCGGCGGGTCGGCACCAGCACGGGGACGCCCACGTCGCAGCGCCGCAGCCAGTCGAGCAGCGTGACCTCCCACTCCAGCGCCAGCGTGCGGATGCGGCTCAGCCGGGCCACGTAGGGACGGCCGTCGAGCGCCACCACCGCGACGCGGTTGCGGTGCCCGTCCGACAGCCGGCGGACCACGCGCCAGTCGTCGGCCCAGGCGTCCAGCGCCTCCCAGGTCGGCTCGGGCTCGTCGTCGTGCAGTCCTGTTACGTACGTTCTTCCCACCAGCTGTCCGCTCGCTACCGCCATCTCCGGCACCCAGTATTCCGGTGCGGCACTAGGTGCGGCGAGCGCGACGGGCCAAGTGCTGGCGCAGGACGTACTGGAGGATGCCGCCGTGCTCGTAGTAGGCGGCCTCGGTGGGGGTGTCGATGCGGACCGTGACCGGCACCTCGACGGCGCCGATGCGGACCGTCAGCGCCGCGCCCAGCAGCGACGCCGGGTCGACGCCGGCGAGGCCCGTGATGGTCACGGAGTCGGTCGGGACGACGCCCAGGTCGGCGAGCGTCTGCCCGGCGGCCACCTGCAGCGGCAGCACGCCCATGCCGATGAGGTTCGACCGGTGGATGCGCTCGAAGCTCTCCGCCACCACGGCCTTCACGCCCAGCAGGGCGGTGCCCTTGGCGGCCCAGTCGCGCGACGACCCCGAGCCGTACTCCTTGCCGGCCAGCACCACCAGCGGCACGCCCTCGGCCCGGTAGCGCTCGGCGGCGTCGTAGATCGACAGCTGCTCGCCCGACGGCAGGTGGACGGTGACGCCGCCCTCGGTGCCGGGCGCGAGGTGGTTGCGGATGCGCCGGTTGGCGAACGTGCCCCGGATCATCACCTCGTGGTTGCCGCGGCGGGCGCCGTAGGAGTTGAAGTCCGACGGGGCGACGCCGTGCACGACCAGCCAGCGTCCCGCCGGGCTGTCGGGGTGGATGGCGCCCGCGGGGGAGATGTGGTCGGTGGTGACGCTGTCGCCCAGCACGGCCAGCACCCGGGCGTCGACGACGTCCTGCAGCGGGACGGGCTCGTCGGGGAGGCCGTCGAAGTAGGGCGGCCGGCGCACGTAGGTAGAGGTGTCGTCCCAGGCGTAGACCCCGCCCTCGGGGATCGACAGGGAGCGCCAGGTGTCGTCGCCGTCGAACACCTCGCCGTAGGCCCGCGTGAACATCTCCGACGCCAGCGCGGACTCCACCACCGCGCTGACCTCGGCGGGCGCGGGCCAGATGTCGGCCAGGAAGACGGGGATGCCCTGGTCGTCGTAGCCGAGGGGCTCGGTGACCAGGTCGAGGTCCATCGTGCCCGCCAGGGCGTAGGCCACCACCAGCGGCGGGGAGGCCAGGTAGTTCATGCGGACGTCGGGGTTGATGCGACCCTCGAAGTTCCGGTTGCCCGACAGCACCGACACCAGCGCCAGCCCGTGCTGGTCGGCCGCCTCGGCGATCGGTGGGGGCAGCGGGCCCGAGTTGCCGATGCAGGTGGTGCAGCCGAAGCCGACGAGGTCGAAGCCGAGCTTGTCGAGGGCGGGGACGAGGCCGGCCCGGTCGAGGTAGTCGACGACGACCTTCGACCCGGGCGCCAGCGACGTCTTGACCCACGGCTGCGTGCGCAGGCCCCGCTCGACGGCGTTGCGGGCCAGCAGGCCCGCGGCCACCATCACCTGCGGGTTCGACGTGTTGGTGCAGCTGGTGATGGCGGCGATGGCGACGTGGCCGTGGTCGAGCTCGACGATGTTGCCGCCCATCTCCGCCGGCAGCTCCACCGCCACCCGCTGGTGGGGGCGGCCGGAGACGTCGTCGGCCACGTCGGGGGCGGCGGGGTCCGGGGTGTGCGGGACGTCGGCGCTGTGGGAGTGGCCGTGGCGGGTGGCGTCGGTGGCCGCCGCGGGCGGGTCGCTGGCGGGGAACGACTCGGCGTCGGCGGCGTCGTAGGTGCGGCCCCCCACGGTGACCGGGACCGCGGTCGCGACCGCGGCGCCCTGCTCGGGCAGCGAGTCGACCAGCGACACCGCGAAGCGGGCCTTGGCCTCGCGCAGCGGCACCTTGTCCTGCGGACGGGCGGGGCCGGCGATGCACGGCTCGACCGTGGACAGGTCGAGCCCGAGAGTCTCGGTGAAGGTGGGGTCGACGCCGGGGTCGTGCCAGAGGCCCTGCTCCTTGGCGTACGCCTCGACCAGCGCCACCTGCTCCTCGGGGCGGCCGGTGAAGCGCAGGTAGCGGAGGGTCTCGGCGTCGACCGGGAAGATCGTGATGGTGGAGCCGTACTCCGGCGACATGTTGCCGATCGTCGCCCGGTTCTCCAGCGGCACGTTGGCCACACCGGGGCCGTAGAACTCCACGAAGCGCCCGACGACGCCGTGGGCCCGCAGCATGTTCGTGACGGTGAGCACCAGGTCGGTGGCGGTGGCGCCCTCGGGGATCTCGCCCTCCAGGCGGAACCCCACGACGTCGGGGATCAGCATCGAGATGGGCTGGCCCAGCAGCGCCGCCTCCGCCTCGATGCCGCCGACGCCCCAGCCCACCACGCCGAGGCCGTTGACCATCGGGGTGTGTGAGTCGGTGCCGACGAGCGTGTCGGGGAAGGCGAGACCGTCCCTGGTGGCGACGACGGTGGCGAGGTGCTCCAGGTTCACCTGGTGGCAGATGCCGGTGGCGGGCGGCACCACCCGGAGGCTGCCGAACGCCTGCTGGCCCCAGCGCAGGAACTGGTAGCGCTCGACGTTGCGCTCGTACTCCAGCTCGACGTTGCGGGACAGCGCCTCGGGTCGCCCGAACACGTCGACCTGGACCGAGTGGTCGATGACGAGGTCGGCGGGGATCAGCGGGTCGAGCTGCTGCGGGTCGCCGCCGCTCTCGGCCACGGCGTGGCGCAGCGCCGCCAGGTCCACCACGGCCGGGACGCCGGTGAAGTCCTGCATCAGCACCCGGGCGGGGAAGAAGGCGATCTCCCGGTCGTCGTCGGGGGTGCCGCCGGTGCTGTTGGTGCCGGAGCCGCCGGACCAGGCCGCCAGCGCGGCGACGTCGTCGGTGGTGACGGCCACCCCGTCGACGTGCCGGGCCAGGTTCTCGAGCAGCACCTTCAGCGAGAACGGCAGCCGCTCCACCCCCGTGCCCAGCGCCGAAAGCCGGTGGATGTCGTACTGCCGGTCGCCCACGTCGAGCCGGCCGAGCGTCCCGAGATCAGACATTGCCTGACCGTACCCCCGGCCACGCTCACCTCAGCCTTACCGCCTCCCTGGTGGCACCAGGTGCCAATACGCTCGGGGCATGGACATCGTCTTGATCCCCGGGTTCTGGCTGGACGGCGCGTCGTGGGACGACGTGGCGGGGCCGTTGCGCGACGCCGGCCACGAGGTCACGGCGTTGACGCTGCCGGGGAAGGAGTCCCGGGAGGCCGACCGGTCGGGCATCGGGCTCCGGGACCACGTCGACGCGGTGGTCGAGGTCGTCGATGCGCTACCCGGTCCGGTCGTGCTCGTGGGCCACAGCGGGGGCGGTGCCATCGCCCACGCCGTGGTGGACGCCCGGCCCGACCGCATCGCCCGGGTGGTCTACGTGGACAGCGGCCCGCTCGGGCCCGGGGGCGTCATCAACGACGAGCTGCCCGCGGCGAACGGTGAGGTCCCGCTGCCGGACTGGTCGCTGTTCGAGGAGGAGGACCTCGTCGACCTCGACGAGAGCCTGCGCGCCCGGTTGCTCGACATCGCCGTCCCCGAGCCGGCGGGCGTCACGAGCGACAAGCAGGAGCTGAGCGACGAGCGCCGCTACGGGGTGCCGGTCACCGTCATCTGCTGCGAGTTCCCGGCCGCGCAGCTGCGCGGCTGGATGGAAGACGGTCATCCCTTCGCTGCCGAGCTCGCGAAGATCGAGGACGTCGAGATCGTCGACCTCCCCACCGGCCATTGGCCCCAGCTCACCCGCCCCGCCGACCTCGTGACGACGATCCTCGCCGCCGTCGACCGGTAACCGGGCCGGGGTCAGCCGGCGAAGACCTGGACGGCCCAGGTGGTGCCGGAGTCGTCCTCGGTGAAGGCGACGCCGAGGGAGGTGAAGGCGGGGTTGAGGATGTTGGCGCGGTGGCCGTCGCTGTTCCACCAGAGGTCGTCGATCTGCTCGGCGACCGAGCTGAAGGCGACGTTCTCGCCCCAGGTGTTGAACCCGTCGGGGATCTGGTCGTTGAGGTTCGGGTTGTGGTGGAGGTCCTGGGAGCGGACCAGCTCCTGGGCCCACGCCTCGGCGAGGGCGACGAGCTCCGGGTCCATCTCCAGGCCGCCGCTGCCGTCCTCCGACCGCTTCTCGTTCACGAACGCCAGCGACCGGTCCTCCAGCGTGGGTGGAGGAGGGGGCGGCGGGGGCGGGGCCTCCGTGGTCGTGGTGGGAGCAGTCGTGGTGGTGGGAGCGGTCGTCGTGGTGGTCGACGTGGTGCTGGTCGTCGTCGAGGTGGTGGTCGTGGACGACGACGTGGTGGTGGAAGCGGAGAGCCCGACGACGCCCGGGTCGGCCGGCGGATCGACGACGTTCAGCTCGTTGCCGGCGCACGCCGCGAGAGCCACGAGCGCGGCCGCCAACACGAGCCGACTCCCCCGCGGTGCCCAGTCCCGTCTGCCCAACACTCCCCCAGTGCTTGCCCGGCGCCAGAGTAACCCCCCGCCCGCTGGCCGTCAGCAGCCGACCCGGCGTAGGTTTTGCCGCCGTGGAGAACGTGCTGACCGCCCCCCTGCCGGCCGACGTCGCCGACACCCAGCGACGCGAGCAAGCAGCCCAGCGGGCCTTCTCCACGTCGATGCTGGTTTCGGCCACCCGCTGCCTGCTCACCTACGTGGTGCTGCCGTTCGTGGCGCCGGCGTTCGGCCACGCCGCCGACGTGGGCCCCGGCTTCGGCCTCGCCATCGGCCTCGTGGCCATCGGCTCGAACGTCCTCACCATCCGCCGCTTCCACGCCGCGCGGCACAAGTGGCGCTGGGCCTACACGGCGATCGCCCTCACGGTCATCACCCTGCTGCTGGTGCTGATGGTCGAGGACATCGTCGACCTCCTCGGCTAGCGGCCGGCGGACAACCGCTACGCCTCCCGTCCTGTGGCCGGGAGTACGCTGCCTCTGACAATGAGGGACACGAGCGAGCGTGAGCCATGATCTGGCCCCAGATCGTCCTGATCGGGGTGCTGGTGCTGCTGAACGCGGTGCTCGCCGGGTCCGAGGTCGCCCTGGTGACCCTGCGCGAGGGGCAGCTGCGCCGCCTGGAGCAGCGCTCGTCGACCGGAGCGGTGCTCGCCCGCCTCGCCCGTGAGCCGAACCGGTTCCTCGCCACCATCCAGGTGGGCATCACCATCGCCGGGTTCCTGGCGTCGGCGTCGGCCGCGGTGTCGCTGGCCGAGCCGCTGGAGGAGCCGCTCGGCTTCCTGGGCGGGTTCGCCCGCCCGGCGTCGATCGTCGCCGTCTCGCTGATCCTCTCCTACGTCACCCTCGTGTTCGGCGAGCTGGCGCCCAAGCGCATCGCCATGCAGCGCTCCGAGCGCTGGGGCCTGGTGGCCGCCCGCCCGCTGGCGCTGATGTCCCGGGTCACGCGACCCGTCGTGTGGCTGCTGTCGCACTCGACCGACCTGGTGGTGCGCCTCTTCGGCGGCGACCCGACCCGCGGCCGGGAAGAGGTCACCGAGGAGGAGCTGCGCGACATGGTCGCCGCGCAGCGCAGCTTCACCCCGCAGCAACGCAGCATCATCGACGGCGCCTTCGAGATCTCCGAGCGGTCGCTCCAGGAGGTGCTCCGGCCCCGACCCGACGTGTTCACGATCGACGCCGCCGACCGCTGCAGCGTCGCCCGGGACGCGCTGGCGGCGTCGGGCCACTCGCGGGCACCGGTCGTCACCACCGGGTCGCTCGACGACGTGATCGGCATCGTCCACCTGCGCGACCTGCTGTCCGACGACGCCAGTTGCACCGCGGGCGCCCAGGCCGCGCCGGTGCGGATCTTCCCCGAGACGCTCGGCGTGCTCGACGCCCTGCGGCAGATGCAGCTGGGGCGGGTGCAGATGGCGGTGATCGTCAACGAGCACGGCGGCGCCGAGGGCATCGTCACCGTGGAGGACCTGATCGAGGAGCTCGTCGGCGAGATCTACGACGAGACCGACCGCGACGTGCTGCTGGTGCGCCGCGAGCCCGACGGCACCATGGTCCTGCCCGGCCGCTTCCCCGCCCACGACCTGCCCGACCTCGGCATCGAGGTGCCCGACGGCCAGTACGCCACCGTCGCCGGCTTCCTGCTGTGGAAGCTCCAGCGCATCCCGGAGCAGCCCGGCGACGTGGTGGAGGTCGGACCCTGGCGGATGACGATCACCGGCGTCGACGACCGGGCGATCACCGAGGTGACGGTGACGCGGGCGAAGAGCAAGCCGGCGTCGAACAGCCCCAGCGACAGCGCCGACCGCGAGACGACCTCCCCCTAGCGCGCCCCGCGCATCACCCGCTCGACCGCGTGCCGGGAGGCGGGGAGCGCCGCCGGCACGCGGCCAACCGAGACGTCGCAGCAACGTTCCTCAGAGGCGCCGTGGCCCCATGGTTCGGGGATGCCCAATCGCCATGCTCTGTCGGACGATGTACCCGCCAAGGTTCAAATAGGGTTGGGCGCGAGGAGGCGGTCATGGACCACGACCTCAGCAGGCGTCGTCACAAGATCGAGCGGCAACGGGCCAGGTTCGACCCCGCCGCGGCTGGGATCGTCGTGCCCGACGGGGATCCCGTCCAGGAGTCGTGGGTGCGGTGCGCGCCCCGGCTGGCGGCCGCCCAGGACGCGGCACCGCTGGACGAACCGGACACGGCCGCCGACCGCTGGGACGCCTCGCCCATCCGGCGGGCCTGGCCGGAGCTCGGCGACGAGCTCGAGCGCATCGCCCGCGACGGCGACCTCGTCGCCGCGGTCACCGACGAGACCGGCCGCATCCTCTGGACCTGGGGTGGCCGCTGGATGCGCGACCGGGCCGAGACCGTCAACTTCACGGTCGGGGGACGCTGGGACGAGCCGTCGGCCGGCACCAACGCCGTCGCCCTCGCGCTGATCAACAACCGCCCGTCCACGGTGTTCTCCGCCGAGCACTGGTGCTCCGCCGTGCGCGACTGGGTCTGCTACTCGGCGCCGGTGCGCGACGCCCACGGCAGGCCCCTCGGCGTGGTCGACCTCAGCACCACCTGGGACCGCGACAACCCGCTCGGCCTGGCCACGGTGACCGCGCTGGCCCGCGTCGTCGAGCAGCAGGCCAACTTCGTACCCGGTGCCCGCCACGTCGGCGCTCCCGGCCTGGAGCTGCGGGTGCTTGGGCGCGGCACCGCCAGCCTGGCCGGCACCCCGGTGCTGCTGACCCGCCGGCAGCTGGAGATCGTCACCGTGCTCGCCTGCGTCGACACCGCCAGCCTCGGCGAACTGCACGCCCTGCTGCACGGCGACCGCCCCCTGTCGCCGACCACCACCAAGGTGGAGGTCTCCCAGGTGCGGCGGGTGCTCGGCGACGTCGTCGGCTCCCGCCCCTACCGGCTCACCGTGCCCACCGACGTCGACCTCCTGCACCTGCTCGACCACCTCGACACCGCCGACCTCGCCCGCGCCACGGCCCTGTACCGCGGCCAGCTGCTGCCCGACAGCGACGCCCCGTTCGTCGTCGAGCGGCGCCACCACTGCGACGTGGCCCTGCGCACCGCCCTGCTGCGCCGGGGCACGACCCAGGAGCTCCTGGTGTTCGCCGACGTCCACCCCTACGACGCCGAGGTCATCGAGCGGGCGATCACGGTCGCCGGGCCGGACCACCCGCTGCTGCCCACCGCGACCGCCCGCCTGGCGGTAGCCCAGTGGGACGGCGCCTACCCCCGCGACTATCCCCGAGGCTCGTCGTCGTAGGTGTCGTCGGGCTCGACGGGTGGGGCGTGGCCGGCTTCGGGGTCGCGGAACTCGTCCTCGTAATCGGCGTCGTGCCACACACCCGTCTCGGGCGTGCTGTCCACCCACGCACCGAAATCGGGGTCCGGGTCGGTCCAGACGCCGGTCTCCGGGGTGGCGTCGACCCACGCACCGACGTGGTTCTCGTCCCGCCCCCGGGTGACGGGCTCGGGAGCGAGCTCGTCGTCGTCCTCGTCGGTCCGCAGCGGGTGGGCGGTGGCGAACGAGTAGGCCGCGGCGGCGAACACCGACATCCCCAGCAGCGGACCGAAGCCACCCGCACCGCAGGGGTTGTCGCCCAGCGCCTGCGCCACCTGGACGGGCAGCAGCAGCGCACCCAGCGCCAGCATCCCCAGCTGCATGCGGTCGATCAGGCCGATCTGCGAGACGACCAGCAGCGCCACCGCCAGGCCGGCGGGGGCGTACACCTCGCGGGCGTCGATCAGCGGCTCGCCGCCCGGGACCGCGGCGAACAGCGCGATCTCGACCGCGGCCGTGGCGATCACGAGGTGCTTGCCCATCTCGCGCAGGCTCGCCGCGCCGATCAGCCGCACGAACGACGAGACCAGGAAGATGCTGCCGAACACCACGACGACGACGACGCCGACGTCGCCGATCGCCACCTGGCAGCCGGCGCCGTCCCAGGCGTTCGCGGCGCTGGCGATCAACCCACCGCCACCGGCGATCACCTCGACCGTGGCCGGGCCGTAGTGGTGGGCCACCACGAACAGCAGCGCCAGCGGCACCATCGCCAGCGCCGGCAGCGAACCGCCGACGAGCTGGGTGGTGGCGAACCCCACCGGGATCCACAGCAGCACGTCCCACCAGGCGCGGGGCGGGTCGTCGTTACGTAGGGGGTCGAGATCGGACCGGAGCCGGTCGAAGCTCATCTGGGGCACCCGTTCGCAAGTGGCGGTGCAGCCGAACGACCCCGGTGTCGCCCGCCTGGTTGTCGCCCAATCGTACGCGGCGGGTCAGGCGGAAGTTGCCGCGTACGGATCGAGAACGGCCAGCCGATAGCCCCGGCGAGGGACCGTGGCGACGGCGATGCCGACCGGCCCGAGGCGGCGTCGCAGCCGGGCCACCGTGACCTCGACGAGGTGCGGATCGGCGGTGCCCGAATGCCACACCCGGCCCAGCAGCTCGCCCTTCGACACCACGGCGCCGGGACGCTCGGCCAGCGCCCGCAGCAGCTGCACCTCACGGGTCGCCAGCTCGGCCCGGCCCAGCGGCGTCTCCACCGTGGTCCCCCGCACCTCGACCCCCATGCCGTCGACCTGCATCACGTCGATGCGGGCCTCCAGGTTCTCACCCAGCGAGCGGATCATCGGCCCGACACGGGACCGCGGCGGCGTGACCGTGCGACCGATGCCGTTGCGCCGGGCCGTCGCCGCGCACACCGGTCCGACGCACACGGCCGCCACCGGACCGGCGAACGCCGCCCGCAGCGGGCCGTCGAGGCCTTCGGCAGCGGCGATCGCCAGCAGGTTGCGGACCGCGGGGCCGCTGGTGAACGTCACCGCGTGGACCCGCTCCTCGATGGCGGCCTCGGTCAGCCGCAGCGCCGGCCGCACGTCGGTGGGGAGCTGCCAGCGGTACACGGGGATCTCCACGACCTCGGCGCCGGCCGCCCGTAGGTCGTCGGCCACGTCGGACACCTCGCCGCCGTCACGCTGGAACGCCACCCGCGCCCCCGAGACGCCGTCGACCAGCAGCAGGTTGCGCAGCTCGTCGAGCGTCTCGGTGGGGGCACGCCAGGCCACCTCGAGCCCGGCGGCGTGGATCGCGCCGGCCGCCTTGGGGCCGCGGGCGACGATGCGGGCGTGGCGCAGCGCGTCGACCAGGGCGTCGCCGCGACCGTGGCTCTCGGCCTCCGACAGCCACGCCCGCACCCCGATGGCGGTGTTGGCGACGAGGACGTCGGGCGGCGTCGCCACCAGCTCCTCGGTGACGGCCAGCAGCGCCGGGTCCGACACCAGCGGCAGCGTGCGGATGGCCGGCCCGTGCACCACGGTGATGCCGCGACGGCTGAGGAGCTCGGCCTGCTCCTCCCAGCGTCGATCGGCCGTGACGCCGACCGCGAACCCGTCGAGCCGTGCGGACGCCACGCGCGCATGGTCGCGCGGCGCGGTTTCCGGCCTGTTTCGGGCGGCTTTCCCGCGCATCACCGTCGACTTGGACGTTCGTACCCTCAATGCCGGGCCGAGGGCGACTTCTCGAGGCGGACCGCGCACTGCTTGTAGTTCGGCTCCCGGGAGATGGGGTCGAACTCGTTGAGGGTCAGGCGGTTGGCGCAGGCCTCGTCGTAGTGGAACGGCACGAACACCTCGCCCTCGCGCACCACCGACGTCACCCGCACCACGATCCGCTCGACCGCCCCCCGCTCCGACACCAGCCGCACGACGTCGCCGGAACCGACGCCGAGGGTGCGGGCGTCGGCGGGGTTCACCTCGACCCACGCCTCGGGGGCCAGGCGCTCCAGGACCTCCACCCGGCCGGTCTTGGTGCGGGTGTGCCAGTGCTCGACCGTGCGGCCGGTGTTCAGCAGCAGCGGGAAGCGCCGGCGGGGCCGGTCGGTGATCGGGACGGGATCGACGCAGTGGAGGCGGGCCCTGCCGTCCGGGGTCGGGAAGCGACCGTCGGTGTAGAGGCGCTCGCCGCCCCACTGGAGGCCGCCCGCCGCCTCGATCGCGTCCCACGTCATGCCGCCGTAGTCGCACAGGCGGCCGGCGGACACCCGGGCCCACTCGCCGAAGGCGTCCTCGGGGGCCGTCCAGCCCGGGAACAGCTCGTCGCGCACGCCGAGGCGGTCGGCGAGGGCGAGGAACACGTCGAAGTCGCTGCGGGCCTCGCCCGGCGGGTCGACCACCTTGCGGACCCGGGACACCCGCCGCTCCGAGTTCGTGAAGGTGCCGTCCTTCTCACCCCAGATCGCCGCCGGCAGCACCACGTCGGCCAGGTCGGTGGTGGGCGTCGAGAACCCGTCCTGCACCACCAGCAGGTCGAGGCGGCGGAAGGCGTCCTCCAGCAGCTCCCGGTTCGGGAACGACACCACGGGGTTGGTGGCGACGATCCACAGGCCCTTGATGCGCCCGTCGATCACGCCGTTGACGATGTCGGGGTAGGCCCGGCCCCGCTCCCG
>DATHJB010000012.1 GCA_035316325.1 Acidimicrobiales bacterium | reverse complement strand
GACCACGCCGAGTGAAAGAAGGTGCTTGCGGACTTAGAGAGATGTGCTTAGGTTAGGTCCGGCAAGGGGGATCTGGGGACGGGCCCTGACGGCCCGCCCGCGGGGGCAGAACAACCGGAGGGCACATGGTTGAGGGGACCGGTTCGCCGATGTCGGGGACGCGTGGCGCGCCGCCGGCTCCACGATCGACCACGGCCGGACGCCTGGCACCCCGGCGGCCGAGGGGCGGCCGGCGGGCGGCGACCGTCGCGTGCCTCGCCGTGGTCGGACTCGTCGCCGCCTCGTGCAGCGGCGACCACGGCTCGTCGGACGGCACCGAGGCCGCGGCGCCCGGCGCCAGCACGACCACTGAAGCTGCGGGCGGCGCGGGCGACGGCGAGGCGTTCGGGACGCTCGCATCGCCGTGCGGCGCGGGCGACGCCGCCGGGGCCACGGCCACCGGGGTGACCGACGACGCGATCACGATCGGCTACGGCGACGACGCCGGCTATGCGGCGGCGCCCGGGCTCGACAAGGAGCTCTCCGACGCCATGGCGCCGATGATCGAGTGGTGCAACGAGCAGGGCGGCATCAACGGCCGGGACATCGTCGGCAACTACTACGACGCCAAGGCCACCGAGGTGAGCGCGGCCATCACGCAGGCCTGCAACGACGGAGTGTTCATGCTCGTGGGTCAGGGCTGGGTGCTCGACAGCGGCCAGGAGACGGCGCGCATCGAGTGCGAGCTGCCGTCGGTGCCGGGCTACACGGTGGCCACCTCCGTCGCCCACGGCCCGGGCATCGTGCAGCCGCTGCCGAACCCGGGCGACCAGGTGCCGGCCTCGGCCGCCTTCCAGCTGGCCGAGCTGTTCCCCGAGGCGGTGACGCACGCGGCGTTCGTGTTCGCCGAGTTCCCCGCCACCCGGGAGACCCGCGACAAGTACGAGGCCTCGTTCCCCGAGGCCGGCTGGGAGTTCCAGGACTGCGACCAGATCTACAACATCGCCGGTGAGTCGGACTGGAAGCCGTTCGCCAGCAACCTGAAGGACTGCGGCATCGAGGCCGTGGTCTGGGTCGGCTCGCCCAACCCGAACTTCGAGAACTTCCTGGCCGCCGCCGACCAGGTGGGCTTCGAGCCGCAGGCGTGGCTCAGCGACGCCAACCAGTACGACGCTGCCTTCGCCCAGTGGAACGGCGAGAACGGCGGGGTCGGTGACGACGTGTACGTGCGCATCGCCACCACGCCGTTCGAGCAGGCCGACTCGGTGCCGGCGGTGCAGCAGTACCTCGACCTCGTCGAGGGCTCGGGTGGCACCCCGGCGCTCCTGGGGGTGCAGGCCACGTCCGCCTTCCTCCTGTGGGCCACCGCCGTCGACGGCTGCGGGTCGGACGTGACCGCCGCCTGCGTGTTCGAGCAGATCGGCGAGCAGGACGAGTGGACCGCCGGCGGGCTGCACTCGCCGACCAACCCGACGGGGAACCAGGCCGCCACCTGCGGGATCCTGCTCAAGCTCGACGGCGACGGTTTCGAGCAGGTGGTCCCCGCCGACGGTGAGGACGGGTTCGACTGCCGGGACGACTACCTGATCGACGGCCTGAGCACCGACGCGCTGGACCTGGCGAGGCTCGACGGTGACCGCGTGGCCACGGAGTACGGCACCTTCACACCGTGAACCTGCTCGTCAACGGCCTCGTGACCGGCGCGATCTTCGCCATCGCGGCCTGCGGGCTGGTGGTCACCTACTCGACGTCGGGCATCTTCAACTTCGCCCACGGGGCACTCGGGATGTTCTGCGCCTACGTCTACTGGGACCTGCGGTACAACGCCGCGCGTGACTGGCCGCTGGTGCCCGACGGGCCGTGGCCGGCTCCGGTGGCGTTGGCCACCGTGCTCCTGGTCGTCGCTCCGCTGCTCGGCGCCGGGCTGTACAAAGCGGTGATCGGCGGCATCGTCGACTCGTCGGAGATCGTGAAGCTGGTGGTGCCCATCTCGGTGCTGCTCGCTCTCATCAGCCTGGCGAACTGGATCTGGAAGACCGACCGGCCCCACACCATCCAGCCCTTCTTCGGGGCCGACCACCAGGTGACCGTCTTCGGCGTCGTGCTCCTGTGGCACGACCTGACCGTGGTCGCGGTGGCCGTCGGGCTGGCGTTGGGCCTGCGCCTGCTGCTGTACCGGACCCGCACCGGCGTGGCCATGCGGGCCGTGGTCGACGACCGTCCGCTGCTGGAGCTCACCGGCGGCCGGCCCGACCGCACCTCGCTGGTGAGCTGGATGCTCGGCGTCTCGCTGTCGGCGCTGGCCGGGATCCTCATCACGCCGTTCAACGGCGGCTCGCTCAGCACCACGCTGCTCACCCTGCTGGTGATCAACGCCTTCGCCGCCGCCATGTTCGGCCGCTTGCGCAACCTCCCGCTGACGTTCGTCGGCGCGATCGTGTTGGGCCTGGCCACCCGCATGGCGTTCGAGCGGCCGACCGGGCTCATGCCCACGTCGTTCGACTGGCGGGGCAACCTCCGGGTGGCGGTGCCGATGATCCTGCTGTTCGTGGTGCTGCTGGTGCTGCCGCAGGACCGGCTGCGGGGAGCGGTGCAGCGGCGCGACCGTGAGCGCTTCGCCCTGCCGAGCGGCCGGGACGCAGTGGTCGCCGGCGCCGCCTTCCTCGTCATCACCTTCGGGCTGACCCGGATCCTCGAGCCGTCGCCTCTCCTGCTGGTGAGCAACGCGGTGGCGGCGGGGATCATCCTGCTGTCGCTGGTCCTGCTCGTGGGCTACGCCGGCGAGGTCAGCCTGGCCACGATGGCGCTGGCCGGCATCGGGGGCACGGTGCTCTTCCACCACGTCGGTCGAGACGCCGCCGATCGAGCCGGGCCGATGGCGTATCTGATCGCGGTGGTGGTCTGCGCGCTGGTGGGGGCGGCCATGGCTCTGCCCGCCCTGCGCCTGCGGGGCCTGTACCTGGCGCTGGCCACCGCGGCGTTCTCGCTCGGCGTGGAGCAGCTGGTCTTCAAGGAGTTCGCCGAGTCCCGGCGGATCTACCCGGCGTCGCTCGTCGTGTTGGCGGGGCTCGGTGCGTTGGTCACGTGGTCGGTGGCCCGGTCCCGGGGTCTGCGGGCCGGCACGGCGTCGCTCGCCGTGTCGGCGGCGGTGATCGTCCTGGCCGCCACGAACGGGTGGCTCCAGCGGGAGCGGTGGAGCCCGATCTTCCCGAACGGCAACCTGACCGTGCCCCGGCCCCGCCTCCTCGGGATCGACTTCGCCCCGCAGGCCAACTTCCTCCTACTCCTGTCGACCGTCTTCGTGGCCGTCGGCCTGCTGTTGGTGGGCCTCCGCCGCGGCGCGTACGGCCGCCGCCTCACGGCCATGAAGAACAGCCCGGCGGCCTGCGCCACGCTCGGCATGGACATCGTCCGGCTCAAGCTTTCGGTGTTCATGCTGTCGGCCGCCGTCGCCGGGCTCGGTGGGTGCCTCTACGCCCAACAGATCGGCTCGGTCACCGCCGACCGGTTCAGCCTGTTCGAGTCGATGTCGTTGCTGATGCTGCTGGTGGTGGCCGGCGCCGGGTTCGTGTCGGGCGGGCTGACCGCCGGCCTGCTCTACGGCGCCGCCTTCGTGGTGCTCCAGAACGTGCTGGTGTCGGTCGGCGAGAACCAAGAGGCGTTCGGTGGGTCACTGCGGTGGCTCGCGCAGTTCACTGCTGTGCTGCCGGCCCTGATCGGCATCGGACTCGGGCGCAACCCCAGCGGGTTCCTCAGCGACCTCTTTGCCGACCACCGGCCGTTGTTCCGCTCGGTGAAGCCGGTGCTGGCCGCCTGGGTGGCGGCCGAGGTCGTCCTGTGGGCCCTGGCCGTGCGGGGGACGATCGGCAACTGGACGTTCGCGCTGGCCACGATCGCGCTCGCCTGGGCCGCGCCTCGGGCGGCGGCGCTGCTCCGGCCCGAGGCCTACGGGCGCCCGCCCGTCGCGGCACGCTCGTCGCCCGCGGCCGATGGCGTGCCGCTCGAGCTGGTGGGCATCGCCCGGCCCTTCGGTGACGCTGACCGTCATGAGATGGAGCGGGTGCTCGACCTGGGGGAGCGCGGCTGGTGAGCCGCCACCCGCTCCTGGCGCTCGACGAGGTCACCGTGCGGTTCGGGGCCAACCAGGTACTGACCGACGTCGACCTGGTGGTGCCGGCCGGCGAGGTGGTCGGCCTCATCGGGCCGAACGGTGCCGGCAAGACCACCTTGTTCAACGTGGTGACCGGGCTCCAGCGCCCCACCCGGGGACGGGTGCGCTTCGACCGGGTCGACATCAGCCGCCTCGACACCCACCATCGCGCCCGCCGGGGCATCGGCCGCACGTTCCAGCGATTGGAGCTGTTCGGCGACCTGACCGTGCGCGACAACGTGCGGGTGGCCGGCGAGATCCGCAACCGGTGGCGATTCCTCGGGGTCGGCGGCGGCCGGCTCGACGTCGACCGGGAGGCCGAGCGGCTGCTCGACCTGCTGGGCCTCCGCGCTGTCGCCGACGTCGACGCGGGCGAGGTCCCCACGGGCACCGCTCGCCTGGTGGAGCTGGGGCGGGCCCTGATCGCCAGGCCTCGGCTGGTGCTGCTCGACGAACCGGCCTCGGGGCTGACCGAGCGGGAGACCGAGGCGTTCGGCGTGCTGCTGCGACGGTTGGTCGACGACGAGGGCGTCACGGTCCTGTTGGTCGAGCACGACATGACCCTGGTGATGGAGGTCTGCGACCACGTCCACGTCCTCGACTTCGGCCAGGTCATCGCCCACGGCACGCCCGACGAGGTGCGGGCCGACGAGCGTGTCCTCGCGGCCTACCTCGGGGCCCCGGGCGCGTGACCGTCGACAGGCGTGGGGAGGCCGACGCGTCCGCGCCCGTGACCGTGCCCGCGCTGGAGCTGCGGGGCGTCCGAGCGACCTACGGCTCGATCGAGGTCCTGCACGGATTCGACCTCGTCGTCGCACCTGGCGAGGTCGTGGCGCTGCTCGGCCCGAACGGTGCCGGCAAGTCGACGGCGTTGCGGGTGGTGGCCGGCCAGGTGCCGGCGACGGCCGGCGAGGTGGTCCTGGCCGGCCGCGTCGTCAACGGCGCGGCCCCGGACGTCCTGGCCCGGCTCGGGCTCTGCCTCGTGCCCGAGGGCCGGGGCGTGTTCCCGAACCTGTCTGTGCGCGAGAACTTGTGGATGGATTCGCACCGGGGCGTCCCGGTGCATGACATCGAGGAGATCGCCTACGCACGGTTCCCCCGGCTCGGCGAGCGGCGCACGCAGCTCGCCGGCTCCCTGTCGGGCGGCGAGCAGCAGATGCTGGCCATGGCCCGGGCTCTCGCTACCGACCCGGCGGTGCTCCTCCTCGACGAGCTGTCGATGGGATTGGCGCCGATCGTCGTCGGCGAGCTCTACGAGCTCGTGGCCCGGCTGGCCGCCGCCGGGGTCTCGATCCTCGTGGTCGAGCAGTTCGCCCGGGCCGTCCTGGGCGTGGCCGACCGGGCCGCCATCGTGGTGCACGGTCGGGTCACCACGGTGGGCACGCCTGCCGACATCGAAGCCGAGCTCTCTACCGCATATCTGGGCGCTCGAGGGGCGCGACCATGACCGACACGAACACCGCCGAGACCGCGACGGGGACCAGCGATCGCATGATCCGGTTCACCGCCGAGGTCGCCGACATGAAGCTCAAGACCGGCCGGACCCGCACCGAACACGTC
Source organism: Acidimicrobiales bacterium (assembly GCA_035316325.1). Classification (NCBI taxonomy): domain Bacteria; kingdom Bacillati; phylum Actinomycetota; class Acidimicrobiia; order Acidimicrobiales; species Acidimicrobiales bacterium. The sequence goes on along the minus strand of DATHJB010000012.1, from coordinate 43,823 downwards.
CTCCAGGTGGTGGGCGTCGTGCTCATGGTCGGCGGCATCGTCCTGGCGCTGGGTGCGTACGCGGCCTCGCTCGACGTGGCCGCCACCCCCGGCACCAACGTCGATGTCCTCAACTCGAACTCCTACGAGGCGTTGGCCCTGGTCGGCGTGGCCACGAGCGTGGTCGGCGGCTTCGTGTTCCTGCGCTACTCGCTGGCCCAGTTCCTCCGCTTCTGGCTCCTCCGCCAGTCCTACGACCAGCAGCGCGCCGTCGACGCCGCCGGCCGCCCCGACTGACCCACCGGGGCCAGCGGGTTCAGATGCGGAGGGACTCGGCCGGGACGTCGTAGCGCGCGGTGTAGGCGGCGAAGCGGTCGGCGAGCTCGTCGGCGTCGAGGCCGTGGGAGGCGAGGTCGTACCCGTGGGTGCCGAAGGTGCCCTTGGGGTGGGTCTCGACGTAGCGGGCCATGGCTTCGTGGGCCGGGCCCGTGAGCTCCTCGCCGAGGGCGTCGTAGAGGGACCCCATCGCCTCGAGCGGGTCGCTGACGAGGTCGGCGTAGCGCACGTCGGTGATCGGGTGCTCAGGGTGGCGGTCGCGGAAGGCGCCGATGCGGTTCACCGACTCCTCGAGCATCGACGTCCAGTGGTCGGCGATGTAGCGCTGGTGGTCGGCGTCGGTGAACGTGCCCGACAGGGTCGAGATGAGGCTGCACACCGACGCTGACAGCACCACCGGGTCGCGGTGCAGCAGCACCAGGCGGGCGTCGGGGTAGACGGCGGTGAGGGCGTCGAGGGCCAGGGCGTGGTGGGGGCTCTTGAGCGTCCACCGACCACGGACGCCGGCGCTCTGGAGGACCTGGAGCACGGTGCGGTGGTACTCGTAGGCCGATCGCTGGTCGGCGGCCCGGAGCCAGGCGCCGTAGGTGGGCACGTTGGCGATGGCCTCCCACGACAGGCTCTTGAAGTCCTGGCTCATCACCGCGATGCACTCGGTGGGGCCGTCGGCCTCCTCGTGGTGGATCGCCCGCACGGCAGGGTTGAACGCCTCCAGCATCTCGCCGGCGACCCGCGCCTCGTCGACCCGGGGCCCGACCCGGTGGTCGGCGGGGGAGGGGGGCGGCGCGCTGTCGGTCGCCTCCCACCGCAGGAGCGGCCGGTTCGTCCGGTCCCGGTCGAGCAGGTTGCTGAGGAACGTGGTGCCGGCGCGGAACATGCCGATCACCACCACCGGCGCCTCGATCCGCTCATCGGCCACCTCGGGGTGCGACTTAGCCCAGTCGGCGACACGCAGCCGGTTGGCCAGCGCGGCCACGATCGTCGAGTGGATGGCGAGGCCACCGAGCTCGGTCAGCTGCGCCTCCTCCTCGACCGACGCCACGTACGTCTCCAGGCCCTCGCGGAAGTCCCCGGGGCCGGGGTCGTCGAGGCCCGTGGCTGCCACCGCCTCGCCCAGGAGGGCCTCGGCGTCGGCGTCGAGTGCACCCATGTCTGCGTCCTACGAGCGTGAGAGGTCGACGACCGTGCGGCCCGACGTGCGCCGGGCCTCGTGGTCCTCGAGGGCTGACGCCACGTCGGCCAGGCCGATGCGACGGCCGATGGTGGGGCGGATCGCCCCGCTGGCCACCAGCTCGAGCAGGGCCGCATGGACCCGCCGACCGGTCTCGGGCGGGAACGGGTTGATGCCGAAGCGCCGGAACTCGAGCGGCGCCTCGAGGTAGGCGAGGATCACGCCGACCACCGACACGTTCGCCATCGACACCTTGCGCAGCGGGCGGCCGGTGAGCCCCGACTCGGGATCGTCGTTGAAGCCCACCGGCAGGTAGCGCCCCCCAAGGGCCGCACACGTCCACATGGCCTCGGTCTGCTCGCCCCCGATGGGGTCGTAGATGACGTCGGCTCCGTGGCCGTCGGTGTGGTCCATCACGACGTCGAACACGTCGTCGGCCGTGTGGTCGATCGCCCGCTCGGCGCCGAGGTCGAGGCACAGCTTCGCCTTGTCGGGCCCGCCGGCCACGGCGAGCACGTGGGCCTTGGCAGCGACGGCGAGCTGGATGGCGGCGGTGCCGACGGCGCTGGCCCCGGCCCGCACCAGCACGGTCTCGCCGGCCTCCAGCCGGGCCCGCTCGTGCAGGGCCAGCCAGCCGAGGTGGAACGGCAGGGTGAACGCCGCGGCCTGCACGTCGTCGAGCTCCGGCGGCGCCTCGAACACGGCACCGCACAGCGCGTACTCGGCCATCCCGCCGAGCGATTGCGAGGCGATGCCAACTACCCGCTGACCGACGGTGGCATCGGCGCCGTCACCTACGGCGTCGACTGTGCCGGCCACGTCCATGCCCAGCGTGAACGGGGGCTCGGCCATCACCGCCGCCACGCCGCCACGGCAGCGCGCGATGTCGCCGAAGTTCAGCGACGCGGCGCTGACCGCCACCCGCACCTGGCCCGGCCCCGGCTCGGGCACCTCGACGTCGCCCAGCTCGATGGCCTCGGTCGGTCGCCCGTGACGGACGACCCGAACTGCCTGCACGACCGTCCCCCTACGCTCGCCGTTCCCCTGGCGTGACCGTAACTAAAGAGGGGTCCTTATGTCAACGCTCGCGACGGCGGACGTCGTCACGCGGGGGCGGTGGCCATGGCGGTGACGAGGGAGACGAGGTTGGCGGTGAAGCCGTCGAGGTCGAGCTGGCGTCGACCGCCGCGGGTGGTGCGCTCGCGGGCGCGGGCCCGGTCGGCCACCGCGCGGAGGATGAAGGTGGTCACGAGCGAGATGCGTTCGGTGGCGACGTCGTCGGCCACCGGCGTCATGCGCTCGGCCAACAGGGCGTAGACCTCGTAACCGCCGGTGCGCGACAGCACCTCCTGCACCTCGGGCGCCAGCGAGGCCTGGTCCTCCTCCACCAGCTGAGCCAGGATCACGAGGAAGCAACGCCCGCGCCATCCGGTCTCGGCCAGCTCCACCGCAGGGCGGACGATGGCCTCCACCACCGAGCGCACATCGTCGTCGCTCGACCGGCGGGCCACCCCCAGCAGCTCGCCCTCACGCCGGCGGAGGAAGTCGACGTGACGGTCCAGCACGGCGCACAGCACCCCGTCGCGCGACCCGAAGTGGTAGTGCAGCGCCCCCCGGTTGCGTTGGCCCGCCCGGCGGGTGATGTCGAGGAGCGACGCCGTGAACACCCCCTCGTCGGCAAAGCCCCGAGCCGCAGCGTCGATCAGCTTGCGGCGGGTCTCCTCCGAGGATGGCGGCATCGCCGGGATCCTACGGTCGAGCGCATCACGGCCTTCGCCGACGCCTACACCGACCCGAGTCCTGGAACTGAGGCAGACCGTCGGTCATGGCAGGAACGTGATGCGGCTCTCACCGGTCGGTGCCGCGTACCGGCCGTCGCCGGCGGGGATCGTCGGCAAGCCCTCGGCCACCCACCAGACCCCCGACGCTACGACCACACCCACAACGCCCGAAGCAATCCTCCATCAGGGTGATCCCGCTCACCCTGTGTGTCGGTCGATGTCCGGCTGAACCGCCACGCTCAGTGCCGGCCGCCAGCGGGTCCCAGTTGGCGGCCGGCTGGCATATCGCGACGGAGGCCGATTCAAGACGGGGCACTCGGGGAGGTGTACCGGCGTTCCCGGAAAGCGCGAAGGTCTTCCCGGTACACCTTCCCGGGAATGACGCAGAAGGTCCCGGTCAGGGGCGCTGACCAGGACCTTCGTCGTACTCCCCCTGGGACTCGAACCCAGAACCTGCGGATTAAGAGTCCGTTGCTCTGCCAATTGAGCTAGAGGAGCGTGGAGCAGGACAGTGTAACGCTCACGGCGTGGGGGGCTCGACTTGGTTGTGGGCCTCGTCTCGGGCCACGACGAGCTTGATGGTGGGGTCGGTGTAGCGGGCGGCGGCGTCGTCCCAGGCGACGAGCTGTGTGGTCACCTCGGAGGGGCGGAGGCGGCCGGCGGCGATCAGGTCGAGCACCTCGGGGATCACGGCGGTGGCGTGCACGCGGCCCATCAGGAACCGGATCCCCAGCGTGTACATCCTCAGGAACGGCAGGGCGAACTCGGGCCCTCGGGTGTCGACGTAGCCGGACACGCTGTGGCAGACGCCCTCCGGCTCGGTCGACGCCACGGCGTACTGCAGCCCTTCCGCCCGCAGGCCGCAGTCGACGACGATGGGGAAGCGGCCGTCACGCCGGCCGAAGGCGGTCCGCAACGGCGCCGCGCCCACCCGCTCCGCCAGCGCCAGCGCCGCCGGGTCGTCGGAGGCGAACGTCACCCGCCCGGCGCCCAGCGCCACCGCCGCCTGCGCCGCGAACAACCCGATCCCGTGGTTGCCGTGGCACGCCACCAACACGTCGGCGCCCGGGAGCTCGGCCACGTGGGGTGCCACGGCCCGGTAGCCGTCGGCCACGTTGTCGGCCACGCCCGCCAGCTCGACCGGCGGCACACCCGGCGGCGCCACGTGCAGCATCGCCGAGGCGTGCGGCACCCGCACCAGGTCTGACAGCATCCCGCCGTACTCGACCCCCGACAGCGGCTGCATCCCGTAGTCGGACAGCACCGGGTAGCTCTCGCACACCGCCGTCTGCCCCCGGGCGCACCGCCCGCACCGACCGCAGCTCACCTGGAACGCCGGCACCACCACCTGCCCGACCGAGAGCCCCGTCACCGCCGACCCCACGGCCACGACCTCCGCCACCGCCTCGTGACCCAGGGCGAACCCACCCCCGCCGCCGTCGCCGGACCCACCCGAAGCGCCGCCCCCGCCCCCGCCCGCGCCCACAGGACCGCCGGCCATCAGGATCGGATCGATGGCGCAGCGGGCGGTCGCCAGCGGCCGGACGAGCGCCTCGTCGGGGCCCTCGATCTCCGGCTCGGGCACGTCGATCCACTCGACCCGCCCGGGCCCGACACACGTGAGTTGCTGCATCCGAGTCCTCCCGATCCGTGACTAGAGCAACCGTTCTAGTCGCCCGGGCGAGCCGCAGCCATACAGCGTAAGGTCACGCCCGCTCTGCTGGCGGCGCGGACTGGTCGTCCGGCGGGCGGACCTATTGGGGAACCGACGTCGCACCGCGGCGTCATGGGGACATCTGGGAGACAACAACATGCGGGCAGCGCGCAGCGCCGGTTGGCGCCGGCACGTCGCGGTCATGGTGGCTTTGGCCGCCCTGATCACGTCGATGGGGGCCCTCGCGCCCCAACCGGCTGGAGCGGCCTCGGCGATCGAGACGCAGTACAAGGTCGCCGGGACCTGGGCCGTCAGCACGGCCAACGTCAGCGACGCGGCCGGGTCGTACGTCCTGTACTACCCGACCAACCTCGGTGCGGGTGGCGTCGACCACCCGATCGTGACCTGGGGCAACGGCACCGGTGCCACGCCGAGCAACTACACGGGCGTGCTGCAGCACCTCGCCAGCTGGGGCTTCGCCGTGGTGGCGAGCACCAGCACGGCGACCGGCAGCGGCGTCGAGGTGCTCGCCGGGGCGAACTACCTGGTGAACCAGAACAGCAGCGCGTCGAGCACCTTCTTCGGGAAGCTCGACACGACGAAGGTCGCCGCGGCCGGCCACTCGCAGGGGGCGTCCGGTGCGACCAACGCCACGGTCCTGTCGGGCGGCCTCATCAAGAGCACGGTGGCTTTCAACTATCCGAACCCGACGTGGGTCAGCCCCGAGCACGTCACCAACTGGGGGGCGCTCACCAACCCCGTCCTGCTCATGACCGGCAGCACCGACTGGCTCATCGCCAGCGCCGCCGGTCAGACCGGCTACTACAACCAGCTCCCCGGGCCGGCCGCCAAGGCGTCGCTCAAGGGCGCCGGTCACAACAACATCCAGGGCAACGGAGGGGGTTACCTCGGCTACCTCACCGCCTGGCTGCTGTACACCCTGCAGGGCAACGCGACGGCCCGCGGGGCGTACGTCGGTAGCCCGCCGGAGATCAACACCAACACCAGCTGGGAGAACCAGGCAGAGAAGAACCTGCCCTGACCCTGCACGCCCCGGCGCCCGCCACCGTGGGTGGTTGGGCGCCGGGCTGCGAGGATTGAGGGCGTGAAGTCGTCGTCCGTGCTCCGTGATGCCTTGGTCTCCGATCGGGAGGCCGAGGTGCTGGCCCTGGTCGGCGAGCACCGGACCAACGCCGAGATCGCCGCCCGGCTGTACATCTCGGTGCGGACGGTCGAGAGCCACGTGTCGTCGCTGTTGCGCAAGTTGATGGTGGACGACCGCCGGGGCCTGGTCGACGTCGCCGAGAGCCTCGGGGCCGAAGCGGGCAGTGATGGCGGTGACTCCGTTGTGCCACCCGCCGTCACCCCGGCCGCCGTCGCTCCGGTGCTGCCGCGGCCGTTGACGTCGTTCGTGGGGCGGGCGTCGGAGCGGGCCGACCTGGCCGCGGCGCTCACCCGGAACCGCCTGGTCACCGCCGTCGGTCCCGGTGGGGTGGGCAAGACCCGGCTGGCGCTGGCCGTGGCCGCCGACGTCGCCGACCGCTACGCCGCCGGCAGCCGGTACGTCGACCTCGTGCCCGTGACCGACCCCGCCATGGTCGGCGCGGCGGTGGCGGCGTCTCTCGGCTACGGCGAGCTGCCGGGCCAGTCGCTCACCGACACTGTCACCGCCCGACTGCGCGACGCGGAGGCCCTGCTCGTGCTGGACAACTGCGAGCACCTGGTCGACGGCGTCGTCCGGTTCGTGGAGCGGCTGCTGTCGGACTGCCCGCAGGTCGTGGTGCTGGCGACGAGCCGGGCCCGGCTGCTGGTGCCGTACGAGTCGGTGTTCCCGGTGGCCGGCCTGTCCCGGTCGGGCGACGACGGGGGCGACGCCGTGGCCCTGTTCCTCGACCGTGCCGGCCTGGCCGGGTGGGTGCCGGCGTCGGACGACGACCGCCGCCGGGTCGAGGCCGTCTGCGAGAGCCTCGACGGCCTGGCCCTGGCGATCGAGCTCGGGGCTGCTCGAGTCAGCGCCCTGGGGCTGGGCGGGCTCGAGGCCGGGCTGGCCCACCGGCTGGGCGTCCTCACCGGCGGCTCCCGGCTCGACGACCGCCACCGGTCGCTGCGCTCGATGCTCGACTGGAGCTACGAGCTGCTCACCTCCGACGACCAGGCTGTCCTCCGGCGGGTGGCCGTGCTCGCAGCGCCCTTCACGGCCGACGCCGCCACGGTCGTGGTGACGGCGACGGACGGTCGGTCCGACCTCGGGTCGTCGGGCGTGGCTGACCCTGGGTCGGGCGGTGTGGCGGAGACCCTGGCCCGGCTGGCTGATCACAGCCTCCTCGTCGTGGGTGTCGACCCGGCTCGGGGCGTCACCCGGTACCGGATGCTGGAGACGATCCGGCAGTACGGCCAGGAGCGGCTCGACGAGGTCGGCGAGGGCGACGACGTCCGCACTCGTCACCTGGCGTGGTGCCTGGCGACCGCCCGCTCCCTCGACCTCGACGACGACGACGCCGGCCCGTCGTTCGACGCCGTCGCCGACGACCTCCGGGCCGCGCTCGGCTGGGCCACGGGAGTCGAGAAGCTGCAGGTAGAGGCGCACGAGCTGGCGTTGCGGCTGGCCGAGCTGACGTTCGCCCGGGGCCTGGCCAGCGAGGCGCAGAGCCGGTTCGAGGACGCCGCACGGCTCGCCGGCGACGACGACCGGGTGGCCGCGCCGGCGCTGGGGCTGGCCGGCGACACCGCCCTGTCGAGGCTCGACGGCGACGAGGCCCTACGGCTGTTCCGGGCTGCCGCCGACGCCGCCCGCCGAGCCGACGACCACGTCGCCGCGGCGCTCTGGCTCACCCGGGCGGCCGAGCTGCTCAGCCGGTCGCCGGGCCTGCTGTCGGAGCTGCCGCCAACGGAAGAGGTGGCGGAGCTGCTCGCCCAGGCCCGGACCGTCGCCGGCAACGACCCTCGGGTGGCGGCCGCCGTCCTCACCGTGGAGGTAGGTGGCTGTGCACCGCGCTCGTCGAGCGTGGCCGAGGGCGAGCGAGCCCTGGAGCTGGCCGGGCAGGTCGACGACCAGCGCATGGAGAGCGCTGCCCTCGACTACCTCACCGTCATCCACCTGGCGCACGGACAGGTGCTGGAGGGTGCCGCCACCACCCGGCGCCGGCTCGAGTACCTGGCCGGCCAGCCGGCGAGGGTCGACCTGGCCTTCGAGCTGACCGACGCCCTGCACATGGCCACGATGACCAGCATCGGCGCCGGCGACCTGGCCACCGCCCGTCGCTACGCCGAGCGCCGGCGCGACCTGCTGTTCCACCGGGGCGAGGACCACCTCCTGGTCAACTGGCTCATGGTGCGCTCGGCGCTGGCGGGCGAGCTCGACGAGGTGGTGAAGCTGGCCGAGCAGTTCCGGATCGGCTGGGAGCGGGTCGGGCGGCGGCGGCTCCACGGGTTCGCCGTCGCTCCGGCGGCTGCGGCGATGACGTTCGGCCTGCGGGGCGACGACGAGGCGCGGGCGGAGTGGCTGGAGGTCTTCACGGCGATGCGGTCGTCGGCGTATTCCGCCTACTCGGGGCCGGAGACAGGGTACGAGCCGACGTTCGAGGCGATCCTGCGGCTGCACCGGGGCGAGGTCGACGCCGCGGTCGCCGTGCTGGAGCACGGGCCGGAGTCGTTCGACCGGTCGCACACCGCGGTGTGGCGGCACTGGTACGCCGCCCTGTGGGCCGAGTCGGCGGTGCTGGCCGGGCTCGACGACCAGGACGAACGCCTGGCGACGGCCCGGTCGATCACGGCCGGCAACCCCGTCGCCGGCGTCATCGTCGACCGGGCGGAGCTGCTGCGGTCGGTGTCGGGGCAGGGGTCGGAGTCGGGGGAGGGGAGTGGCGACGGCCTCGTCCCCCTGGCCGAGGCGTTCGCGTCGGCCGGCTGCGTCTACCAGCAGGCCCGGACGCTGCTCCTCGCTGGCGGCCCGGCGCGGGCCGAGGGCGAGGCGCTCATGACGTCGACGGGCGCCGCCCCGATGGCGACGCCCGCATGAGCTGGTGGGGTGACCGAGGGGACTTGAACCCCCGACCTCCAGGGCCACAACCTGGCGCTCTAACCACCTGAGCTACGGCCACCAAGAACGGATCACCTTAGCTGACCACCCCCGACGGCCGACCAGCCGGTAGCGGCCACCGCGGTACCCAGAGCGCGACGACGTACCGCTACGGTGGGTGCGCTACACGCCCTCGTAGCTCAGATGGATAGAGCGGCTGCCTTCTAAGCAGCATGTCGTGGGTTCGAGTCCTACCGGGGGCGCCCTGTCGAGACCCTTCTAGCAGGCCGAACGCCCAGCTCACGGCCTCGGAGGGTTGACCGGCTTAGGTCGAGCGACGTCATCGGCTGGGGGTGTCGCCGGCGTGGTCCGGGGTGACGAGGATCGACCTACGTAGCCCGCGGCCCGTGATGGCGAGGGCTCCAGAACTGGGCGGGTGGTGGCGCCCACTTTCCCGAGGGCGCGGTGTCTACCTCCGTAGCTGACAACGCCAACGGAGGAGAACCGGCATGGGAAAGATCGTGATCAGCACGAACGTCTCGCTCGACGGAGTCGTCCAGGACCCGGACGGTGAAGAGGGCTTCAGGCACGGCGGCTGGTTCGGCCAGTTCGGGGGCAAGGACCTCGAAGCGTGGGCCGAGGTCGAGTTCGAGGAGGCGCAGCGCACCGAGGCCCTCCTGCTGGGTCGGCGCAGCGACGAGTGGTTCGGAACGCGGTGGTCGTCCCGGGGTGGCGAGTGGGCGGACAGGTTGAACAGCCTGCCCAAGTACGTCGTGTCGTCCACTCTCGTGGAGCCCCGCTGGACGAGGTCCACGGTGCTCGAGGGTGACGTGGTGGCCGAGGTCTCGAAGCTCAAGCAGGAGCTCGACGGGGAGATCGTCGTCTACGCCAGCTACCAGCTCGGGCGCACGCTGATCGACCACGACCTGGTCGACGAGTTGCGGCTGGTCGTCTTCCCGGTCGTGCTCGGCGACGGCGAGCGCCTCTTCGGCGAGACCGGCGACAAGAAGACCCTGCGTCTCCTCCACACCGGGACCATCGGTGACGGCCTCGCCTCCCTCACCTACGAGGTCGTCCGGGACACCTAGCGGCGACCGGGTCGAAGTGCCGAAGTTCCGTAGCGATCACTGGAGAGAGGATTCGTTCGATGGTTGGTGTACTGGTCCATTTCGAAGCCAAGCCCGCGGCCGGTGAGGCGATGAGAGCCACGGCGTCGGAGCTGTTCACCGCGGCTCCGGCGGTCGACCACGTCGACATCGTTGCGGCGAAGCCGGGATCGCCCACCGGGCCCACCGGGCCGACCGAGCCGACCCGGCCCTCGGCCTAGATCCGTTCGATCGTCGCGAACCAGGCCGGTGCGCCGTCGTCGTGGAACCTCGTCTGCAGCCGGTCCGGTTCGACGGCGGCGACGTGCCATCCATCGCCGGGGTTGAACGCCGCTCTCAGCTCGTCCCGACTGACGGGGTGCGGGCCGGTGTCGGGACCGTCGTCGCTGAAGCACAGCACGTACAGGGTTCCACCGTGCTCGGTCACCGACGCCAGGCTCGCCACGTATCCCGGTCGCTCGTCGCCGTCGAAGGTGTGGAACAGCCCGCAGTCCAACACCGTCTCGAACCTGCGCCCCAAGCGCTCCAGGTGGAGCCCGTCAGCCACCGCGAACTCGGCCTCGATCCCACGGTCGGCGGCCTTCTCCCGGGCGATCGCCAGTGCCGTCTCGGCCACGTCGACGCCCAGAACCGGCAATCCCAGCGACGCGACGTGAAGAGCGTTCTCGCCGGTCCCGCAGCCCGCGTCGAGCACCGCTCCGGCGAACCCGCCTGCGGATGCCAGGCGCACAACCGCCGGCTGCGGGTGGCCGACGTCCCAGGGCGCCGGGCCGTCGTGGTACGACGCATCCCAGGGCCGTCCCGTCATCCGTTCGTGGCTGGTCGGCTGCCGGCCACCGAACGGGTGGTGGGTGCGGAGGTCGGTCTTCACGACCTTGCCGGAGGCGTTGAGAGGGAAGGCGTCGACCGGGTGGACGTGGCGGGGCACCTTGAAGCTGGCCATGTGCTCCCTGCACCAGGCGACGATCTCGTCGGGGTGCACCTCGTGGCCCCGGGTGGGGATGACGAAGGCGGCTCCGACCTCGCCGAGGCGGTCGTCGGGGATGCCGACGACGGCGGCCTGGGCGATGTCGGGGTGGCGTAGGAGCTGGGCCTCGATCTCGGCGGGGTAGGCGTTGAAGCCGCCGACGATGAACATGTCCTTCAGCCGGTCGGTGATGCGGATGTTGCCCTGGTCGTCGAGGAGGCCGACGTCGCCGGTGGCCAGCCAGCCGTCCGGGTCGATCGCCGCCGCGGTGGCCTCGGGGGCGCGGAAGTACCCCTGCATCACGTTGAACCCCCGTACCTGGATCTCCCCGGGCTCGCCCGAGTCGAGGACCACACCGTCGGGGTCGACCACCCGGACCTCGACGCCCGGCAGGGGCTTGCCGACGGTGCGCGCCACGACGTCGGGCGGGTCGTCGTGGTGGCACATGCTGACGGTGCCGGTGGTCTCGGTGAGCCCGTAGCCGGTCACGACCTTCTCGAACCGCAGCTCCGACCGCATCCGCTCGACCACCGTCACGGGCACGACCGCGGCCCCCGTGACCGACAGCCGCAGCGACGACAGGTCGAACGCCGGCCGGTCGGGGGCGTCGAGGATGGCCTGGAAGACCGTCGGCGGCCCGGGGAGCATCGTGACGTGCTCGTCGACCACCCGCTGCATCACGGCGGTCGGATCGAACACCGGGTGCGGCACCATCGTGGCGCCGGTGAGCACGGAGGCGAGCACGCACGACTTCAACCCGGCGGTGTGGGAGAACGGGTACACCATCAGGTACCGGTCGTCGCTGCGGAGACCGACCTTGTCGGACCACACCAGGTACGTCCGGACGCTGGCGCCGTGGCCCAGGACGACGCCCTTCGCCGCGCCCGTGGTGCCGGAGGTGAAGATGATGTCGCTGGGGTCGTCGGGGCCGACCGCCGCCGACCGCGCCGCCAGCTCGGCGGAGGACACGGCGTCGCCGCGGGCCAGGAACGCCGCCCACGAGGTGGCCCCCGGCGGGGTCGGCCCCGTGAGCACGACCCGCTCGCCGCCCACCGTGGGGCCGTCGGCGCCGGCGACCGCGTCGAGCTCCGCGAGCGGGTCACGGCCCACCACGTCGGTCACGCTGACGAGCAGCCGGGCCTCCGAGGTCCGCAGCACGTGGGACGCCTCGGTGCCCTTGTAGCGGCTGTTCAGCGGCACCAGCACGGCCCCGGCGAGGTACACGCCGAACGACGCCGCGATCCACAGCTGGCCGTTCGGCGCCCACAGCGCGACCCGGTCGCCCGGCTCGACCCCACTGGCCATCAGCGCCCGGCCCACCTCCTGCGAGCGGGCCAGCAGGTCGGCGTAGGTCCAGCGCCCATCGTCGCCGACGACCGCCTCCTGATCGGGCCACCGCGCCGCGGCGCGGGCCAGCGCCTCGGGGATCGTGCGGGGCTCTCCGTCGCTGCCGTTCATGCTGCCCCCTCGTCGAGCCCCATAGCCGTGACTATGGCGGACTCTAGGTGGCGAGGGCGGCGAGGGCCATGCGGCACAGCTCGTCCCGCAGCGAGTCGTCGGGGACCGAGCGGGACAGGTTCGGCACCGAGTTGAGGAGGCCGAACACGGCCTCGACGCGCACGAGGGCCCGCGCCTTCGGCAGCCCCGGCTGGAGGGCCTCGAGTTGCGCCCGCCACAGCTCGACGTACTGGCGTTGCTTGCGGCGCAGCCGGCGACGGTCGTCGGCGAGCAGGTTGTGGGCCTCCTGGCCGTAGACGGCCAGCACCGAGCGGTCGCGGAGCGCGAACTCGACGTGGCCCGCCACCAGCGTCTCCAGCGTGTCGAGCGGCCCGACACCGGCGGCAGTGGCCCGGTGCGCCGCGGCCAGCAGCTCGTCGACGACCCGGTCGAAGAGCGCGACGAGCAGCTCCGTCTTGTTCCCGAAGTGGCGGTAGAGGGCGGCCCCGCTGACGCCGGCCGCGGCGCCGATGTCGGCCACGCCGACGGAGTGGAAACCCCGGGTGGCGACGAGGTCGGCGGCCGCCTCGAGGATCCGCTCCCGCCGCTGCTGTCCACGGGGTGTCGGGGGCATGAGCGAGTACCTCGGGAGGATGTTGTTGGCCAATAACGTTATTGGTGAATAACATAGCTGCCGATGGGGGAGCTGTCCTCGACGGTCGACGTCGCCTCGGAGGTCTACCGGGCCAACCGCGCCGGCATGCTGGCGCTGCTCGCGGCCCACGACGAGCAGGTCGCCGTCGCCTGCGCCGGCGGCGGGCCCCGCTACGTCGAGCGCCACCGGGCCCGCGGCAAGCTGCTGGTCCGCGAGCGCATCGAACTCCTGGTCGACCGCGACACGGCGTTCCTCGAGCTCTCGCCGCTCGCCGCCTACGGCTCCGACTTCCACGTCGGCGCCTCGATCGTGACCGGCATCGGCGTGGTGTCCGGCGTCGAGTGCGTGGTCATCGCCCACGAGCCGACCGTGCGGGGCGGGTCGATGAACCCCCACACGCTGGCCAAGAACCTCCGGGCCTTCGAGATCGCCCGCGCCAACCGGCTGCCGGTCGTCTACCTGGTCGAGTCGGGCGGCGCCGACCTGCCCACGCAGGCCGACCTGTTCGTGCCCGCCGGCAACATCTTCCGGGAGCTGACGCAGCTCTCGGCGCTCGGCATCCCCACGATCGCCCTGGTGTTCGGCAACTCGACCGCCGGCGGCGCCTACGTGCCCGGCATGTGCGACCACACGGTGATGGTCGACCGGCAGGCGAAGGTGTTCCTCGGCGGCCCGCCGCTGGTGAAGATGGCGACGGGGGAGGAGTCCGACGACGAGTCGCTCGGTGGCGCCGCCATGCACGCCCGGGTGTCGGGCCTGGCCGACCACTTCGCCGTTGACGAGGTCGACTGCATCCGCATCGGCCGCGAGATCGTCGCCGACCTGAACTGGCGCAAGCTCGGCCCGTCCCCGGCGCCCGCCGCCGAGGTCGACGAACCGCTCCACGACCCCGACGAGCTGCTCGGCATCGCCTCGGTCGACCTGCGCGTGCCGTTCGACCCGCGTGAGGTGATCGCCCGGGTGGTCGACGGCTCGCGGTTCGACGAGTACAAGGCCGACTACGGCACCTCGCTGGTCACCGGCTGGGCGTCGATCCACGGGTACCGGGTCGGGATCCTCGCCAACGCCCAGGGCGTCCTGTTCATGGACGAGTCGAAGAAGGCGACCGAGTTCATCCTCCTGGCCAACCAGTCCGACACACCGCTCGTGTTCCTCCAGAACGTGACCGGCTACATGGTCGGTCGGGACTACGAGCAGGCCGGGATCATCAAGGACGGCGCCAAGATGATCAACGCCGTCGCCAACAGCACCGTGCCGCACATCACGGTGATCGTCGGCGCCTCCTACGGGGCCGGCAACTACGGCATGTGCGGCCGGGCGTACGGCCCCCGGTTCCTCTTCGCCTGGCCCAACGCACGGGTGGCGGTGATGGGCCCCCAGCAGCTCGCGGGCGTGCTGTCGATCGTGGCGCGCCAGGCGGCCGACGCCGCGGGCCGGCCCTTCGACGAGGACGCCGACACGATCCGACGCCGCCGCATCGAGGAGCAGATCGACCGTGAGTCCCAGGCCCTGTTCATGACCGGCAAGCTCTACGACGACGGGATCGTCGACCCCCGCGACACCCGCACGGTGCTGGGGCTGGCGCTGTCGGCCGCGCACGGCGACGTCGTCGCGGGTCGCCGCGGCTTCGGGGTGTTCCGGATGTGAGGAAGCTCCTCGTCGCCAACCGCGGGGAGATCGCCCGGCGGGTGTTCCGCACCGCCCGCGCCATGGGCATCGCCACCGTCGCCGTCCACTCGGACCCCGACACCGACGCGCCCCACGCCCACGAGGCCGACGAGGCCGTCCGACTGCCCGGCAGCACGGCCCAGGAGACCTACCTCGACGTCGAGCGGATCCTCGCCGCCGCGGCGGCCACGGGAGCCGACGCGGTGCACCCGGGCTACGGCTTCCTCTCCGAGAACGCGGCGTTCGCCCGGGCCTGCGCGGACGCCGGGCTGGTGTTCGTGGGGCCGTCGCCCGAGGCGATCGAGGCGATGGGCTCGAAGATCGCCGCCAAGCAGCTCATGGCCGACGCCGGCGTGCCGGTGCTGCCGTCCG
This sequence comes from Acidimicrobiales bacterium, assembly GCA_035316325.1. Classification (NCBI taxonomy): domain Bacteria; kingdom Bacillati; phylum Actinomycetota; class Acidimicrobiia; order Acidimicrobiales; species Acidimicrobiales bacterium. The sequence goes on along the minus strand of DATHJB010000012.1, from coordinate 28,679 downwards.
ACGGGTTCCCGCTGCTGGTCAAAGCGGCCTTCGGCGGGGGCGGGCGGGGGATGCGCATCGTGCGCGACCCTTCCGAGCTGGCCGAGGCGCGGGCGTCGGCCGAACGGGAGGCCGCGGCCGCGTTCGGCGACGGGACGGTGTTCCTCGAGCGCTACGTCGAGCGCCCGCGGCACGTCGAGGTGCAGATCTTCGGCGACCGGCACGGCAACGTCGTGCACCTCTTCGAGCGCGAGTGCTCGATCCAGCGCCGGTTCCAGAAGGTGATCGAGGAGGCGCCGTCGCCCGCCGTCGACCCGGAGCTGCGGGCCGCCCTGTGCGACGCGGCGGTCGCCGCCGGCAAGGCGCTCGACTACGTCGGGGCGGGGACGGTCGAGTTCGTGCTCGACCCGACGGGCGCCTTCTTCTTCCTGGAGGTCAACACGCGACTGCAGGTGGAGCACCCCGTGACCGAGCTGGTCACCGGGCTCGACCTGGTCGAGCTGCAGCTGCGGGTGGCCCGGGGCGAGCGCCTGGACGTCGAGCCCGTGCTCCGCGGCCACGCCGTGGAGGCGCGGCTCTACGCCGAGGACGTGCCGGCGGGCTTCGTGCCGGCGAGCGGTCGCATCGCCCGGCTGTCGATCCCCGCGGGCGAGGGCGTGCGCGTCGACAGCGGCTACGAGACCGGGTCGTCGGTGTCGACCTTCTACGACGCGATGCTCGCCAAGGTCGTCGCGGTCGGCGACCGCCGCGACGACGCGGTCCACCGGCTGGCCGAGGCCCTGGCGTCGACCCAGGTGCACGGCGTGCCGACCAACCGCGACCTCCTCGTGGGGGTGCTGCGCCACCCCGAGTTCCTCGCCGGGCAGACCGACACCGGCTTCCTCGACCGCCACGACCCCGCCGAGCTGAGCGGGCGTGCGGCCCCGGACCCGCTCCACGCCGTGGCCGCGGCCCTCGCCGGGCACGCGGTCCGGCGCGCCGCGTCGTCGGTGCAGGCGACGCTGCCCTCGGGGTGGCGCAACGTGCCGACGGCTCTCCAGCAGGTCGCCTTCACGACCGGCGGGCAGCAGGTCGACGTGGGCTACCGGTGCGCTCGGGGCGGCATCGAGATCGAGGTCGACGGCGCGCCGCTGGTCGGCGTCGAGCTGGGGCGTGCCGACACGGCCGCCGTCGACCTCACCGTCGAGGGCGTCCGCCGCCGCTACGCCGTGCACCGGGTGGGGCGCACCGCCTACGTCGACGGTGGCGGGACCGGCAGCACGTGGGAGGAGGTCGAGCGCTTCCCGGCCCCCGAGCGGCCCACGGTGCCCGGCTCGACGGTCGCGCCCCTGCCGGGCGCGGTCGTGCGGGTGCTGGTGGCTCCCGGCGACCGGGTGACCGCCGGCCAGGCGCTGGTGGTGCTGGAGGCGATGAAGATGGAGCACGGCGTCCACAGCACCCACGACGGCACCGTCGACGAGGTGCGGGTCGGCGAAGGCGACCAGGTGGAGAGCGGCCAGGTGCTGGTCGTGGTCGGCGAGGCGGGCGGCGAGTGAACCTCGACGAGCTGTGCGCCGACCTCCTGGCGGAGCGGGCCGACCTGGTCACCCTGGTCGGGTCGCTGGACGACGACGGCTGGCGCACGCCCACGCCGGCGCCGGGTTGGTCGGTGCTCGACCAGGTGACCCACCTGGCCTGGTTCGACGAGGCCGCCACGCGGGCGATCGTCGACCCCGACGCCTTCCGGGCGGAGCGTGACCAGGCGATCGCCGACGTCGACGGCCTGGTCGACCGGGCCACGGCCGCGTCCCGCCACCTGGGCGGGACCGAGGCGCTCGCCTGGCTCGAGACCGTCGGCGAGCACCTGGCCGCCGTCGCCCTCGACGTCGGGCCGTCGGTGCGCGTGCCCTGGTACGGCCCCGACATGACGGTCGCGTCGTCGGTCACGGCGCGGGTGATGGAGACCTGGGCCCACGGCCAGGACGTCGCCGACGCGCTCGGCGTCACCCGGGCGCCGACCGCCCGGCTGCGCCACGTCGCCTTCCTCGGCTGGCGGGCGCTGCCCCACGCCTTCGGGGCCAACGGACGGCCGGTCCCCGAGGCACCCGTGCGGGTCGAGGTCGGCGGCTACGAGTTCGGGCCCGAGGGCGCGGCCGACGTGGTGCGCGGCCCGCTGCTCGACTTCTGCCTGGTCGTCACCCAGCGCCGCCACCCCGACGACACGGCGCTCGTCGCGGAGGGCCCCGTCGCCTCCGCGTGGCTCACGATCGCCCAGGCCTTCGCCGGCCCGCCCGGCCAGGGCCGCCGGCCGGGGCAGTTCTCGTGACGCCGGCGCGGTCGCCGGTCAGGATCGCCAACGTCTCGGGCTTCTACGGCGACCGCGTGGCCGTCGCGGCCGAGATGCTGGCGGGGCCGGACCCCGTCGACGTCCTCACCGGCGACTACCTCGCCGAGCTGACGATGCTGATCCTGTGGAAGGCGCGGCGGAAGGACCCAACGGCTGGGTACGCCACCACGTTCCTCCGCCAGATGGAGCAGACACTCGGCACCTGCCTCGACCGGGGCGTGCGCGTGGTGGCCAACGCCGGCGGCCTCAACCCCCACGGGCTCGCCGGCCGGCTGCACGAGCTGTCGGGTCGGCTCGGCCTCGCCCCGCGGATCGCGGTGGTCGAGGGCGACGACCTGCTGCCGCGCCTCGCCGAGCTGCAGGCCGCCGGCGAGGCCTTGGCCCACCTCGACACCGGCCGGCACCTGGCCGACGCCGGCGTCACGCCGGTGACCGCCAACGCCTACCTGGGCGGCTTCGGCATCGCCGCCGGGCTCGCCGCCGACGCCGACGTGGTGGTGACGCCGCGGGTGACCGACGCGGCGCTGGTCGTCGGCCCGGCGGCGTGGTGGCACGGCTGGTCGCCCACCGACCTCGACGCCCTCGCCGGCGCCGTCGTGGCCGGCCACGTGATCGAGTGCGGCCCGCAGGCCACCGGCGGCAACTACTGCTTCGCCGCCGAGGAGCTGCCCGATCACCGTTCGCCCGGGTTCCCCGTCGCCGAGGTGGCGGCCGACGGGTCGAGCGTGATCACCAAGCAGCCCGGCACCGGCGGCGCGGTCACGGTCGGCACCGTCACCGCCCAGCTGCTGTACGAGATCGCCGAGCCGGCCTACGCCAACCCCGACGTCGTCGCCCGCTTCGACACGATCCGCCTGGTGCAGGGGACGCCGGACCGGGTGCGGATCGACGGCGTGCGCGGCGAGGCGCCGTCGGGCCGGCTGAAGGTGGCGCTCAACCACGTCGGCGGCTGGCGCAACACGATGACCCTGGAGCTCGCCGGGCTCGACCAGGACGACAAGGCCGCCCGGGCCGTCGCCCAGCTGGGTGAGGCGCTCGGCGGCTGGGATCAGTACGGGACGTCCGACATCCGCCGGGTCGGGTCGAGCCTGCGGATCACCGTGAAGGACCGCGACCGCGACAAGGTCGGCCGCCGTTTCTCGAACGCGGTCATGGAGCTGCTGCTGGCCTCCTACGCCGGGGCCTACGCCACGACGCCGCCCACCGACGCCGCCGAGTACGGCGTGTACTGGCCGGCGCTGGTGCCGGCAGCCGCTGTCGACCACGCGGTGGTGCTGCCCGACGGCGCCCGGGAGCGGATCCCACCCGCGCCGACCACCACCACCACGACCGTAGGCGGGTCGCCGGTCGCCGCTGCGGAGCTGCCGCCGCCGTGGCGGCCCGGGGGAGCCACGGAGGAAGTGCCGCTCGGCGTGGTGTGCGGTGGGCGGTCGGGCGACAAGGGCGGCAACGCCAACGTCGGCCTCTGGGCCCGCAGCGACGACGCCTACCGCTGGCTGGCCACCGAGCTCACCGTGGAGCGCTTCCGGGACCTCGTGCCCGAGGCGGCCGACCTGGAGGTGCGGCGCCACCCGCTCCCGAACCTGCGGGCGCTCAACTTCGTGGTCGTCGGGCTGCTGGGCGAGGGCGTCGCCTCGTCCGTGCGCCCCGACCCGCAGGCCAAGAGCCTGGCCGAGCAGGTGCGATCCCAGCTCGTCGAGGTCCCCTCAGAGTTGCTCTGAGCTGCACACATAGCAACTACTTTGGAAATTCCATAGTAACTGCTAGGGTCAGCCGCAGTTCAGGTGACCTAGGGGGAATCATGAGGAGACGGTTGTTCGCGGCGCTCACGTGCGGCGCGCTGCTGATGGCAGCGTGTGGTGGCGACGACGACGAAGGTTCGGGGAGCGACGCTCCGGCCGGCGGAGACGCCGACTTCACCGGAGAGGTCACCGTCGACGACGTCGGGCGACTGCAACCGGTCGAGTGCTCCGGCGACAACGTGGCCAGCGACGACGACGGCGTCAGCGCCGACTCGGTGAACGTGGCCACGTTGAGCATCGACTTCACTGCGCTCGCCGAGATCGGATTCACCGTCGCCGGGGTCGACCCCACCGAGACCTACGAGGTCTTCGCCGACGAGCTGAACGAGAACGGCGGCGTCTGCGGCCGCACGGTCGACGTCCAGCGGGTCGTCTACGACGTCCTGCAGGCCCAGGGCGGCCAGGCCTGCGTCGAGGCCACCGAGGACCGGTCCAACCTCGTCGTGAACACGGCCACCTACGACGAGGTCCTCTGCCTCACCGATGCCGGGGTGCCGGCCTACACGGGCGCCGACGTGACCGAGGCCGACCTGGAGGACTCGGAGGGCCTGCTGTTCACGCGGTTCCCCGTGCTCGAGGAGCAGTACGCGGCGACGGTCCAGCACGCTCTCGACGACGGCGCCCTGGAGGGCAAGGTCGGCGTCTGGTACGGCAGCGTCTTCCCCAACCAGGGCGACGCCGTCGAGGAGACCGTGCTGCCGATGCTCGACGAGGCCGGTGTCGACTACACCGCCTACCGGACCGACTACGCCGGCCCCAGCGACCCCGAGGGCAACACGGTGCTGACCTCCGCGGCGACCGACTTCGCCAGCCAAGAGGTCGACACGGTGTTGATGTTCGTGCAGAACACCAACCACACGGGGATCGAGACCGAGCTCGACGCCCAGGGCCTCTCGCCCCGGTTCATCTCGGCGCCGATCTCGGCCAACTCGTCGAACGAGGTGTTCGCCGACCGCTTCGGCACCCGCGAGATCGCCGACGGGCAGGAGTTCGTGACCTTCACGCTCGGCGCCACCGAGCTGGGCGCGGACGACCCCATCGCGGCGTCCTGCCACGAGATCTGGACCCGCCGGACCGGCGACGAGATCGAGCCCGCGACGTTCGACTACAACCAGATCACCGCGACGTGCGTGCAGGTCGACGTGCTGGCGGCGGCCCTGTCGCTGGCCGGCGGCGACCTGACCCGTGACCGCTTCGTCGCCGCCCTCCAGGAGCTCCCGGCCTACCGGGTCCCGCCGGTGCTGGGCGAGATCGACTGGTCGGCCGACGAGCACGCCGGTCCCGCCGTCTTCGCGAGGCAGATCTACGACGGCGCCACCAACACGGTGGCGACCGACGAGGACACGTTCGAGCTCGAACCGTGACCACCGAGCCGCCGCCGCCGCCGTCGAGCAGCGCCGGCCGCCTGCCGCTGCGGGCTGCCCTCCAAGACGGCGGCGGCGCCGGCCTGCTCGGCGTGCTCCTGCTCATCGGGATCCTCGATGAGTTCCCCCGGGCCGCCGCCGTGGTGCTGGCCCCCGACATCCAGGCGACGTTCGACATCAGCGACACCGTGTTGCTGGGCATGATCGGGCTGGTCGGTGTGGCCCTGGTGCTGACGACGCTGCCGGCCGCCGCGCTCGGCGACCGCGTGCGCCGCACCCGGGTCGTGGGCTACGGGACCGTGGCCGTCGCCGTGTTCACGACGTTCACCGGCCTGGCCCCCAACCCGTTCCTCATGGGCATCGCCCTCACGGGGACCGGCATGGGCGTCGGCAGCCGGCTGCCGAACGCGTCGTCGCTGCTCGCCGACGGGTACCCCCTGCGGGCCCGGGCGCGCGTCTTCGCCGTCGAGGGCGCCAGCCGGCCGCTCGGCCAGCTCATGGGCCCGCTCTTCGCCGGTGGGGTCGCCGCCGCGATCGGCGGGCCCGAGGCCTGGCGCTGGGTCTTCGCGGTGCTGTCCCTGCCGCTCGGACTGCTCGCCGTCTGGGCCCTCTTCCTCCGCGATCCGCCGCGCGGCCAGTACGAGCAGCGGGAGGTGCTCGGCGAGGTCATGGATGCCGACGCCGGCGACCCGCCCGTCTCGCTGTCGGCCGCCTTCGTGCGGCTCCGGAAGGTCCGGAGCTTCTACCTGCTGGCGGTCGGCATCGGCGTGCTCGGCTTCGCCCTCGTCAGCGTGCCGAACCTGGTGTCGCTCGTGCTCGAGGACGAGTACGGCTACGGCGCCTCCACCCGGGGCTGGATGCTGGCGCTGGCGTGGAGCGGCTCGCTCGTCACCATCCCGGTGATCGGCGTGGTCGGCGACCGGCTCCTCACCAAGAACCCCCCGTCGTTGCTGCGCCTGTCTGGCCTGCTGCTGCTCGGCTACGGCATCTTCGTCACCGTCGCCATGCGCCTGCACGCGCCGGCCTGGTTCCTGCTGCTCTACAGCGTGGCCAACGCGCTCCAGGCGGGAGCGTTCGTGCTGACGTCGCCCGCGATCGCGTCGGCGGTGCCGCCCCGCATGCGGAGCCAGGCGTTCGCGCTCGTGGGCCTCTACATCTTCCTGCTGGGCGGTTTCCTCGGGAACCTCCTCGCCGGGTCCTTGAGCGACGCCATCGGCGAGCGCTCGGCGCTCACCCTCGTCGTGCCCCCGGCCGCGCTCGTCGGCGCGGCGTTCATCGTGTACGGATCGCGGTTCCTGACGGCCGACATCGCCCTCGTCGCCGAGGAGATGCGGGAGGAGCACGCCGAGCGCCAGCGCGTCGCGGCGACCTCCGACGTACCGGTGATGCAGGTCCGCAACCTCGACGTCTCCTACGGGCCGGTGCAGGTCCTCTTCGGCTGCGACCTCGAGGTGCGCCAGGGCGAGAGCCTGGCCGTCCTCGGGACGAACGGGGCCGGCAAGTCGACGCTGCTGCGGGCGATGCTGGGGCTGATGCTGCCCGACCGGGGTGTGGTGCGCCTGCACGGTCGGACGATCACCTACACCACGGCCGAGTACCGCTTCGCCCGCGGCGTCGTCGCCGTCCGCGGCGGCGAGGGGATCTTCCCGGGACTGTCGGTGCGCGAGAACCTCGAGCTGTCGTTGACCACCCTCGACCTCGGCCGGCAGGAGCGCCAACGGCGCATCGACGGAGCCGTCGAGGTCTTCCCGTTCCTCGACGAGCGCCTCGGCGCGGTCGCCGGCGACCTGTCCGGGGGTCAGCGCCAGCAGCTCGCCCTCGCCCGCGCGCTGGTCCACGAGCCCGACGTGCTGCTGATCGACGAGCTGTCGCTCGGCCTGGCACCGATCGTGGTCCAGTCGCTCATCGAGGTGGTCGAGCGGCTGCGCGAGCGGGGCCAGACGATGGTCCTGGTGGAGCAGTCGATGAACATCGCCCTGTCGGTGTGCGACCGCGCCGTCTACCTCGAGAAGGGTCGCGTCGTGTTCGAAGGGGCCGCCGACGAGCTGCTCCGCCGCCCTGACCTGGTCGACACCGTGTTCGCCGGCGCCGCCGTCAACGGGGGAGTGACCCTGTGATCCTCGCCCTCCTCGATTGGTCGTTCTCGGCACAGGTGGCGTTCAACGGCCTGGCGATCGGCCTCGGCTACTCGGTCATCGCCGCCGGCATCGTGTTGATCTACCGGTCCTCGGGCATCGTCAACTTCGCCCAGGCCGCCATCGGCGCGTTCGGCGTCGCCTCGTTCGTGGTGCTGTTCCAGAACTACGACCTGCCGTACCCGCTGGCCATGGCGCTCGGCGTCGCCGGCGCCGTGGCGATCGGGGTGCTCACCGAGCTGCTGGTCGTCCGGCGGCTGTTCGACGCCCCGCGCGTCGTGCTCCTCATCGCCACCGTCGGCGTCGCGCAGCTCGTCACCGTCCTCATCGTCGAGGCCCTGCCCGACGTCCAGGGCGGCGTGATCCCCGTCGCGTTCGACGCGACGTGGGCGGAGATCCAGGTCAGCGACGGTCTGACCATCGGCCCGCGCCAGAGCTCGCTGATCCTGCTGATCGTGCCCGTCGTGGTCGCGCTCGGGTTCTTCCTGAGCCGGACGCGCCTCGGCCTCCACATCCGTGCGGTCGCCGACAGCCCCGAGAACGCCCGGCTCGTCGGTGTCAGCCCGAAGCGGGTGTCGACGCTGGTCTGGGGGCTGGCGGCCGGCTTCGCCGCCTACACCCAGATCGCCCTCGCCCCCGTCGTCACCCGCACCGCGGACGACCTGGCCGGCGTCTCGACCATCGGCCTGCTGCTCCGGGCGCTGATCGTGGCGATGGCGGCGCGGATGCGCTCGATCCCGATCGTGATCCTCGGCGGGCTGGCACTGGGCATGACCGAGTCGATCGTCTCGGTGAACCTGAACCGGAACATCGGCGTGTTCAACGCGTTCCTGTTCGTCGGCGTCCTCGTCCTCGTCCTCCTGCTGGCCCGGGCCGGGACCCGGCAGGAGACCGGGTTCACCGTCGGCGCCCGGCGCGCCCCCATCCCGGACCGCCTGCAGCGGAACCGGTGGATCGGGCGGCTTCCCGGGATCGGCATGCTGCTCTTCCTGGTGCCCGCGCTGGTGGTGCCGCAGGTGGTGACCAAGTCGTCGGAGCTCCTGATCTGGACCGAGCTGCTGATCGTGGCGATGGTGGCGGTGTCGCTCTCGCTGCTCACCGGTTGGGCCGGCCAGCTCTCGCTCGGGCAGTTCGCGTTCGCGGGGGTCGGCGGCCTGTCGATGATCGCCTTCACCCAGGGGCACACGCTGGGGATCGGCGCGCCCTGGGTCGGCCAGCTGACGGAGGTGACGATCGAGCTCCCCTGGCTGGCCGCGCTCGTCGCCGCCACGGCCGTCGGCATCGGCTTCGCCGTGCTCGTGGGCCTGCCGGCGTTGCGGGTGAAGGGCCTGTTCCTCGCCGTCACCACGCTCGCCTTCGCCAACATGGCCTCGAACTGGATGTTCGCCCGCGAGTTCTGGAGCGGCGGCCGTCCGTCGGTGCCGTCGGTGACCCGCGACCGGCCGGTGCTCGGCGGCGTCGACTTCGGCGAGCCGTCGAACTACTACTACCTGTGCCTGGTCTTCCTGGTCGGCGTCGTCCTCCTGGTCAGCCGGCTGCGCCGGACCGGGGCCGGCCGGACGATGATCGCGGTGCGCGACAACGAGCCCATGACGTCGGCCGCCACGGTGTCGCCGACGCGCACCAAGCTGAGCGCCTTCGCCGTCTCCGGTGGCATCGCCGCGCTGGCCGGCGCCCTGTACTCCTACCTGCTCCCCGGCTTCCTGGCCTCGGGCTCGGAGAGCCCGTTCTCGCCGGAGGCGTCGCTCCAGCTCGTCGCCATCGCCATCATCGGTGGGATCGGGACGGTCGCCGGGGGCATCCTCGGCGCGCTCTGGGTCGTCGGGCTGCCGGCGGCGTTCGGTGCCAACGACACCGTGCGCCTCCTCTCCGCCAACGTCGGTCTGCTGCTGCTGCTCCTGTACTTCCCGGGCGGCCTCGTGCAGGTCATCTACAACGTCCGCGACTTCGTCGTCAGCTGGCTCGGCCGCCGCGTCCCCCGCGAGGTGGCCGAGCCGGCGGCGACCCCGCACCTGACGACCCGCGAGCGACTGGTGGCCCTCCCGGAGGGGGACCGACCGTGGCTGGAGGCCCGGGACGTGACGGTCACCTTCGGCGGCGTGCGGGCCGTCGCCGACGCGTCGATCGAGGTCCACCGGGGCGAGGTCGTCGGCCTCATCGGCACGAACGGCGCCGGCAAGTCGACGCTGATGAACGCCATCTCGGGGTTCACGCCCCACGGCGGCACGATCCGCCTGCTCGACCACGACGTCACCAACCGGTCGGCCCACCGCCGGCACGCCGCCGGCCTCGGGCGCGGCTTCCAGGACGCCCGCCTCTTCGGCGGACTCACCGTGCGCGAGACCGTCCTGGTCGCGCTCGAGGCCCGGCAGCACTCGCTGCTCGTGCCGTCGATGCTGGCGCTCCCGCCGTCGCCGTCGTCGGAGCGGCGCAAGCGCACCGAGGCCGACGAGATCCTGACCTTCCTCGGGCTGGGGCCGTACGCGGACCACTTCGCCGCCGACCTGTCGACCGGCACGCGCCGGGTCGCCGAGCTCGCCTGCCTCATCGCCACCGACGCCAAGGTGCTGCTGCTCGACGAGCCGACCGCCGGCATGGCGCAGCGCGAGACCGAGGCGTTCGCGCCGCTGATCCGCCAGGTGCAGCACGACCTCGATGCCGCGCTCGTCGTCATCGAGCACGACATGCCCCTGATCATGCGGATCAGCGACCGGGTGTACTGCATGGAGGCCGGCCGGGTCATCGCCGCCGGGACCCCCTCCGAGGTGCGGTCCGACCCCGCGGTGATCGCCAGCTACCTCGGCACCGACGAGCGGGCGATCGCTCGCAGCGGCCAGGGCGGTGCGACGACCGAGACGACCGAAGGAGCGCGTGCGTGACAGGAGTCTTCGATGGGCTGCGGGTACTCGACCTGTCCTGGGGGACCGCAGGCCCGATGACCACGATGCTGCTCGCCGACAACGGTGCGCTGGTCACCCGCATCGAGCGTCCGGGCGGCGATCCCTTCGCCGGGCAGGCCGGCTACCGGGTGTGGAACCGGGGCAAGCGCAGCGCCCGGCTCGACCTCGCCTCGGCCGACGGTCTCGCCGCCTTCTGGGCGCTGGCGTCGGAGGCCGACGTCGTGGTCGAGAGCTTCGCTCCCGGCACCGCGGCGTACCTCGGCGTCGACCACCAGACGCTGTCGGACGCCAACCCTCGGCTGATCACCTGCTCGATCTCCGGCTACGGCGACCACCCGGCGCATCGCGACCGGCCGGGCATCGATGCCCTCGTGGCGGCCCGCACCGGACTTCTCTACGACCACAAGGGCCGCCACGGCACCGCGTTCGACCTCATCGGTGGGCGGGCGGCGCCCCACCCCGAGCAGGACGTTCCCGAAGGCCTGGTGCGCGGGGCCGACCGGCCCAGCCCGGTGTTCCCCCGGTCGCCGTGGCCCAGCATCGGCGCCACCTACTTCGCGGCCGTCGGCATCGCCGCCGCCCTGCGGGCGCGTGAGGTCACCGGCCGGGGGCAGCACGTGGAGACGTCGCTGCTGCAGGGTGCGCTGGCGGCCGTGTGCCTGAACTGGCAGCGGGTCGAGAACCCGGATGCGCCCCTCTACTGGATGTGGCCGACCGACGGGCGATCGATCGAGGGGCTGTACGAGTGCGCCGACGGGCGCTGGGTCCACCACTGGACGGTCCGCCCCAACTGGGTGCTCTCTTCGGCCGAGGGCGACGACCTGGCGGCCGCCGCACTCGACGGCGCCTACCGTGACGACCCGGACCGTGTGTCGATGGAGCCGGACGGGATGCTCACCGGGATGTACCTCCACCCCCTCCTGGCCGAGGCGTTCAAGAAGTTCCCCTCCGACGACTGGGTGCGCGCCGGCGAGGCCGCGGGGATGGGCGTGGCGCTGGTGCGCTCGCCGGCCGAGGCGCTGGCCGACGAGTCGTTCCTCGCCGACGGCTGCGTCGTCGAGGTCGACGACCCGGACGTGGGCCCGATCCGCCACGCCGGCACCCTGCTGGAGTTCTCGACGACCCCCGGCGCCGTGCGTGGTCCCGCCCCGAGGCCCGGACAGCACACCGACGAGGTGCTCGCCGAGGCGGCCCGGGTGCCGCCCGACCCCTCGACGACTCTGCCGGACGGCGGCGGCGAGCTGACGCACCCCTTGTCCGGCATCCGGGTGCTCGACCTCGGCCTCGGCGTCGCCGGCCCGTTCACGGGCCGGGTCCTGGCCGACCTCGGCGCCGACGTGGTGAAGGTCAACGCCCTGCACGACACCTACTGGGCGGGGACCCACATGGGCCTGGGCACCAACCGGGGCAAGCGCAGCGTCGCCGTGAACCTCAAGAGCCCGGCGGGGCGGACGGTGCTCGACCGGCTGGTCGACGGGGCCGACGTGGTGATGACCAACTGGCGGCCCGGTGCCGCCGCCCGGCTGGGGCTCGACGAGGCCACCCTGCGCGAGCGCCACCCCCGCCTGATCTTCTGCAACACCCGCGGCTTCGAGAAGGGCCCGCGCTCGGCCCTGCCCGGCACCGACCAGACCGCCGCGGCGCTGACCGGCACCGAGTGGGAGGACGGGGCCTGCGACGCCGGCAACCCTCCGCTGTGGAGCCGGTCCAACATGGGCGACACCGGCAACGCCCTGCTCGCCGCCGTCGCCATCATCGCCGCGCTCTACCACCGCGACCGGACCGGCGAGGGCCAGTCGGTGAGCACGTCGATCGTCAACGCCGGACTGCTCCACACGTCGTACGCCTGGATCCACGCCGACGGCACGCCGGCCCCGTGGGGCCACGTCGACGGTGACCAGTACGGGCTCTCGCCCTTCTACCGGATGTACCGGTGCGCCGACGACCGGTGGATCTTCGTCGCCGCCCTCGACCCCGAGAGCCGTCGCCGGCTGGTCGACGGCGATGCCGACGTCGACGACGAGAAGGCGGCGGCGCGGTTGGAGGAACGCTTCGCGAGCCGACCGGCCGCCGACTGGTTCGCCGACCTCGACCCCGTCGTCCCGGTCGAGATCGTCGACGAGCTGTTCTGCCGCCGCCTCTTCGACGACGAGGAGGCCCGGGCGTCGGGCCTGACCTCGACGACGTGGGCCGGGAGCGTCGGACGCTTCGAGGACCCCGGCCTGCTGGTCGACTTCAGCGAGACGCCCGGCGTCGTCCAGCGGGGGCCCAGCATGTGCGGCGAGCACACCCGCGAGATCCTCCGCGAGCTGGGCTACAGCGATGCCGAGGTCGACGCCATGGCCGCCGATCGGGTGGTCCTCGACGCCCCGGTGGACCGGCCGTGACCGTGATCCGCCTGAGCGCGACGCGGCCCGCACCCGTCGTCACCGACGACAGCGAGGCCTTCTGGACGGCGGTGAGCGACGGGAGGCTCGTCGCCCAGCGCTGCAGCGGGTGTCGGCGCTTCCGGCACCCACCCCGGCCCATCTGCCCGTACTGCCACTCGCTGGAGCACGAGCTCTTCGACCTGGCGGGGACGGGGACCGTGTACAGCTACGCGATCCTGCACCACCCGCAGAACCCGGCGTTCGACTATCCCTTGATCGCCGCGCTGGTCGACCTCGACGAAGGCCTCCGCGTCGTGACGAACCTCGTGGAGATCGACCCGTCGGAGGTGCGCATCGGCATGGAGGTGGAGGTCGTGTTCGCTCCGACCGTCGACGACATGGCCGTCCCGGTGTTCCGGCCCGTGGGGGACGACCGATGACCGCGGCGATCGTGGGCATCGGCCAGACCGAGTACTCGAAGTCGGCCGGGCGGAGCGAGACGCTGCTCGCCGGCGAGGCGATCCTCGCCGCGGTCGCCGACGCCGGCCTCAAGCCCGAGCAGGTCGACGGCATCGTCAGCTACACGATCGACCCGGTCGAGGAGACCGAGCTGGTGCGGGCCCTGGGCGCCCGGGAGATCGGCTGGTCCAGCCGGGTCCCGTACGGCGGCGGGGGGTCGCAGGGCGTCCTCCTGCACGCCGCCGCGGCGCTGGCGGTCGGGGCCGCCGACGTGGTCGTCGCCTACCGGGCCATCAAGGCCCGCTCCGGCTCGCGCTTCGGCGCCGCCCAGCTCAGCGGGCGCCCGACCTCCGCCCATTCGGGGTCGACGGCGATGCAGTGGTCCAACCCGTTCGGGGTCATCACGCCGGCGTCGTGGATGTCGCTCAACGCCGTGCGGTACATGCACGCCTCGGGGGCCACCAACGAGGACTTCGGGCGGGCGGTCGTGCAGCTCCGGGCGTACGCGGCCACCAACCCGGCGGCCCACTTCTACGGCCGGCCCATCACGCTGGAGGACCACCAGGCCTCCCGCTGGATCGCCGAGCCCGCGATCCGGCTGTTCGACTGCTGCCAGGAGACCGACGGCGCCGCGGCCCTGGTGATCACCCGCGCCGACCGGGCCGGCGACACGCCCGCCCCGGTCGCCATCGCCGCGGCGGCCGGGGCGGGTCTCTTCGAGGAGGAGATCGGGAGCAACCACTACCGCCCCGACCTGGCGGTGATGGACGGCTCCGTGGCCCTGGCCAAACGGCTCTTCGACGCCACCGGCATCGCCCGCGACGACGTCGACGTCGCCCTGGTCTACGACGCCTTCTCGCCGATCCTGCTGATGCAGCTCGAGGCACTGGGCTTCTGCGGCTTCGGCGAGGCGAAGGACTTCGTCGCCGACGGCCACCTCGGCCCCGAGGGTTCGCTGCCCTGCAACACCAACGGCGGGCTCATCGGCGAGGGGTACATCCACGGCCTGAACCTGACGCTCGAAGCCGTCCGTCAGCTCCGGGGGACCGCGGTCAACCAGGTGCCCGACGCCTGGACCGCCCTGGTGACCGCCAGCCGGACGGGCGTGGTCCTGCAGCATCCCGATGCCGCGCCGTGACACCGTCGCCGTGTCGCCCGTCGAGGTCGACGTGTCGTCGGAGCTGCCGTTCCCGGGGCGCCATCGCCTCGGCGGCCGGGCCTGGGTGCCGCGGGAGGTCGACGGCACGGGGCCTCTCACGCTGCTGTACTGCCTCGCCGGCGGGGGCTGCACCACGGGGTACTTCGACCTGGAACCGCCCGCCGGCCTCGACGGCTACAGCATGGCGCGGCACCTCGCCGGCAAGGGCCTCGTGGTCGTCGCCCTCGACCACCCCGGCCTCGGGCGGTCGACGCCGGTCGACGACCTCTTCCAGTTGACCCCCGGCGTCGTGGCGGCGGCGCACGCTGCGGCGGTGGCCGACCTGCGCCGGCGGCTCGACCCGGGGTCCCTCGTCGTGGGGGTGGGGCACTCCATGGGCGGGATGCTCGTGGACGTGCAGCAGGCCCGGCACCGGTCGTTCGACGGGATCGCCGTGCTCGGGGCCAGCGGCGCCGGCGTGCCCGAGGTGCTGACCGACGCCGAGCGCGGCGCCGCCGGCCGACCGGACGCCGAGCTGGTCGCCCTGGCCCGGCAGCGCTTCGCTCCCGGCTCGAGGGTCGAGCGCCGCGCGCTCACCCACGGCGCCTTCTTCGCCCCGGATGTGCCGGCCGCGGCCCGGGCCTCCTTCGCCGCCCAACGGGCACCGCTGCTCCCCACCTGCGGCCTCACCGCGATGGTGCCGGGTGCGACCGACGCCGACAAGGCCGCCATCGACGTCCCGGTGCTGCTGGCCTTCGGCGAGCACGACATCTGCACCGACATCGACGGAGCGGCCAACCGCTACGCGTCCGCGCCGACGACCCGCTTCGAGCTGGCGGGGTCGGGCCACCTCCACAACCTCGCGGGTCGACGCACCGAGCTGTGGGACCGCCTGGCCACGTTCGCCCGGTCGTGCGGACCGAGCGGATGAGTCACCTCAGCCCTTCGACGACGCGGCCTGCTCGATGTACGGGGCCAGGATCCGGCTGAGCAGCCGCCGCTGTTGGGCGGTGCGGTCGGTCTTGGGTGGCGTCGAGTCGTAGGCCATCGTGTCGAGGAGCTGCTGGGACACGACGAAGCCCCGGAGGGCGAGGAACGTGGTCGTCGCCAGGTCGGGCTCGCCGGCCGCGGGCCCGAGCGCCTCGCGGATCAGCCTCCTGAGCTGTTCGGTGGCGCGCTCGGCCACCTCCCGCATGGTGGTGCGCACCTCGGCGCTGGTGGCGGGGTCGTGGTCCAGGTTCAGCGTCACCTGGATGTACGCCAGGTACTCGGGCGTGCCGTAGTGGCGCGCCAGGATGTCGAGAAGCTGCTCGAGGCGCTCGGCGGCCGTCTCGCCGTCGATCGACCCCTCGCGGACCACGTCGGCGAACCGGCTGGCGCCGTCCTGGAGCACGGCCAGCATCAGCGCCTCGCGGGTGCCGAAGTAGTGCTGGATGACCCCCCAGCTCACGTTGGCCCGACGGGCGATCTCGTTGCTGCTGGCCCGGTAGAAGCCCCGCTCGAGGATCGAGGCCACGGCGGCGTCGATGACGGCCCGGCGGGTGGCCTGGTCGGCGCCGTCGCCGGCGGCTCGCCGGCCGCGTCGAACTGCAGCGGAGTCGGTCACGCCCGTCACCCTATGTCGACGCGCTCGGACAGCAGCCGGCGCACCTCGCGGCGCACCACCTTGCCCGTCGCCGTCAGCGGCAGGTCGTCGACCACAGCGACGACGTCGGGGCACTTGAGGCCGCCGAGCAGGCTCCGCACGTGGGCGCGGAGGTCGTCCGGTGCCGGCGGGTCGGCGTCGGCGTGGAGCACGACAGCGGCGGCGATCTGCTCGCCCCACTCCGGGTGGGGCACGCCGACGACCGCCGCCTGCGCCACCCCGGGGTGCCGCAGCAGGGCGTCCTCGATCTCCGCGGGGGCGATGTTCTCGCCGCCGCGGATCACCACGTCGTCGGACCGGCCCTCGATGTAGAGGTAGCCGTCGGCGTCGAGGTGCCCGAGGTCGCCGGTGGTGAGCCAGCCGTCGGGAGCCCGCGGGTCGTCGCCCAGGTAGCGGCCGCTCACCTGGGCACCCCGGATCCGCACCCGTCCGGTGGCTCCCGGCGGCACGGGCACGTGGCCGTCGTCGACGATCTCGACCTCCACGCCCGGCACCGGCCGCCCCACCGACGCGAGCCGGTTGCCCGCGCGGTGCTCGTCGGGCCCGAGGACCGCGATCGTCGAGCTCGTCTCGGTGAGCCCGTAGGCGTTCACGAAGTCGACGTGGGGGTACAGCGCGAGCGCCCGCTCCAGCACCGGGACCGGCATGCGGGCTCCGCCGTAGGCGAGCGAGCGGAGCGACGGGAGCGGCGCCGCGACCTCGACGATGCGGGCCAGCATCGTCGGCACGACGAAGGCGTGGGTGACCGACTCGGCCCGCACGGCGTCGATCCAGCTCGCGGGGGAGAAGCCGTCGAGCGCCACGATGCGGCGACCGGCCCAGACCGCGCTCAGCACGGCGGCGACGCCGGCGATGTGGAAGGGCGGCACGGCGATCAGCACGGCCTCGTCGGTTCCGGCGGCGCCGTACTCCACGGTGTTCACGAGGTAGGCGAGGAGGTTGTCGTGGTCGACGACCGCGGCCTTCGGCTCGGCCGCCGTGCCGCTGGTGTAGAGGACGACGGCCGGGCGCACCGGCTCCTCCACGAACGCCGCGCCGCGCCCGCCGGTGTCGGCGAACAGGTCCTCGGCGCTCCAGCTGCCGGGCAGCTCCCGGTCGAGCGGCGCCAGGTAGGGCGGCGCGGCGACCCCCTGGGCGGGTGCCAGACGCCGGGCGAGGGAGGCGACCCGGTCGGCCGGCAGGCGGTGGTTGACCGGTGCGAACGAGCGCCCGGCCCACGCCGCGCCGAACAGGGACGCGGCCAGCGCAGTGCCGTGGACGCCGGCGGCCACCACGGTGTCCGCGTCGTCGGGCAGTCGGGCGGCCACGGTCTCGGCGACCTCGTGCAGCCGGTGGTAGGAGAGGGAGCGCTCGGCGTCGACCACGGCCGTCCGGTCGCCGTGCCCGTCGGCCGCCATGGCCAGCGCGATGGCGAGGTTCACGTCAGTCCGACGAGGGCAGCTGCTTGGCGGCCTGTTGCAACGCCGGGCGACCGTGGCACTCGACGGTGCCGGCGCCCGCCTTCACGACCAGGTAGATGGCGCCGCAGTCCTGGCACGTGTAGCGCTTACCGAGATCGTTCGACATCGCGGCCCACCTCCGACAGGGGCATGCCACAGCAGTGGGGGACGGCGCTCGGCGGCTTGACCACCATCACCTGCGTGCCGCAGGTGGCGCAGGTCAGCCGAGCCCCCGTTCGCACTGGTTCCATCGATCACCTCCGGCGCTTGTCGGCGGCTCTCGCCGGCGCTATCGTCACCATAGCAGTCACTATGGAGTAGTCACGAGGACGGCTCCGACGAAAGGGGGGACGATGAGCACCAAGCTGATCTCGGTCGATTCGCACGTCCGCATCGAGCCCGAGCAGATCAAGGCCAACCTGGCGTCGAAGTTCCACACGGTCTGGGACGACGCCGTCGCGGCCGAGGACGCCGAGCACCGCCGGGAGTTCGGTGACACCGATCCCAAGGTGCTGGCGGCGGGTTTCAGCCACGAGGCGTTCACCAACCCCGGCTACAGCGAGCCGGTCGCCCGCCTGCAGGCGATGGACCGTGACGGCGTCGACGCCGAGGTCCTCTACAGCGAGGTCAGCGCGTTCCGCCACTACCCCCACATGCGCGAGGGCTGGAAGGAGGCGTCCGAGGCGTTCAACCGCGTCCTCCTCGACTTCTCGAAGGCCGACCCCTCGCGGCTCGTGCCGGCGTACCAGGTGCCGCTCATCGACATCGACTACTCCGTCAAGCAGGTGCACGCCCTGGCCGCCGAGGGTGCCCGGGCGGTGCACATCCCCACGTTCCCGTCCGAGGTCGGCCTGGCCGAGTACCACGACGAGCGCTACGACCCCGTCTGGTCGGCGATCTCCGAGACCGGGATGTCGATCAGCCAGCACCTCGGCCTCGTGAAGTCGCTGTTCGAGCTGCTGCGCCGTGACCCGACGCCCCAGAAGGGCATCTTCACCTCGCAGCCGGCCATGCGCCTGGCCGAGACGATCGGCTTCTGGATCCTGCCCGGCGTGCTCGAGCGCTTCCCGAAGCTCAAGATCGTCCTCGTCGAGCCGAGCCTCGGCTGGGTGCCGCACTACCTGGACGTCCTCGACTCGATGGCGGCCGGTCCCTACGACTTCCCGGGCCTCACCGACAAGCCGAGCGCCTACTTCCACCGGCAGATGTACCTCACGTTCGTCGACGACCCCCGCGGCCTCGGCTACCGCCACGACATCGGCGTCGACCGGATCATGTGGTCCACCGACTTCCCGCACCCGGCGACGTCGTGGCCCAACTCGCACGCGATCGTCGAGAAGAACTTCGCCGGGATCCCCGACGACGAGCGCGACCTCATCGTCGCCGGCAACGCGTCGCGGCTCTATGGCTTCTGAGCTGTGGCGTGAGGAGCGCCTGCTGATCGACGGGAAGCTGGTCGAGGCGACCGGCGGCGCCACCTACGACAACGTCGACCCGGCCACCGAGCAGGTGATCGGCATCGCCGCCGACGCCGCCGACCGCGACGTCGACGCGGCGGTGGCGTCGGCCCGCACCGCGTTCGACACCACGACCTGGCCGACCGACGTGGGTCTTCGGGTGCGGTGCCTGCGGCAGCTGCAGGACGCTCTCCAGCGGCACGCCGACGAGCTGCGGCCCACGCTGGTCGCCGAGGTCGGCACGCCGGTCGCCCTCACCTACAGCGCCCAGCTCGACACCCCGATCGCCGGCCTCGCCTACGCCGCCGACCTCGCCGAGAGCTACGCCTGGCGGAGCGAGCTCGGGGTGGCGGAGGGCTTCGGCGGGGGCGCCACCCGTGCCGTCGTCCGTGAGCCGGCCGGGGTCGTGGCGGCCATCGTGCCGTGGAACTTCCCGATGCAGATCCAGCTGGCCAAGGTGGGCCCGGCCCTCGCCGCCGGGTGCACGGTCGTCCTCAAGGCGGCCCCGGCCACGCCGTGGACCGCCGCCCTGCTCGGCCGGATCGCCGTCGAGGAGACCGACCTGCCGCCCGGCGTGCTCAACGTGATCACCTCGTCGCGCAACGCCGCCGGACAGCGGCTGGTCGAGGACCCGCGGGTCGACGTCGTGTCGTTCACGGGCTCGACGGCCACCGGCCGGGCGATCATGGCGACCGCCGCGCCCACGGTGAAGCGACTGTTCCTCGAGCTGGGCGGCAAGTCGGCCCTCGTCGCGCTCGACGACGCCGACCTCGAGCTCGCGGCGACCATCGCCGCCTTCAACATCACCACCCACGCCGGGCAGGGCTGCGCGGTCACCAGCCGGCTGCTGCTCCCACGCGACCGCTACGACGAGGGCGTCGAGGCGGTCGTGCGCACCCTGGGTGCGATCCCCTACGGCGACCCCACCAACCCCGGCAACCTCATGGGCCCGCTGATCAGCGAACCGCAGCGCCGGCGGGTGCTCGACCACGTCGCCTCTGCGGTCGACGCCGGCGGGACCGTCGCGACCGGGGGAGGGGTCCCGGCGCACCTGCCGACCGGGTACTACGTCGAGCCGACGGTCCTGACGGGGCTGCCGCCCGACGCCCGGGCCGTGCGCGAGGAGATCTTCGGCCCGGTGCTGTGCGTCCTGCCCCACGACGGCGACGACCACGCCGTGGCCCTGGCGAACGACTCGGACTACGGCCTCTCCGGCGGGGTGGTCGCCACCGACCTCGACCGGGCCCGCGCCGTGGCCGCCCGCCTGCGCACCGGCACGGTCTCGATCAACGGCGGCCAGTGGTACGCCCCGGACGTGCCGTTCGGCGGCTACAAGCAGAGCGGTGTGGGCCGGGAGTCCGGCGTGGCCGGTTTCGAGGAGTACCTCGAGACCAAGAGCATCGCGGAGCCGGCATGAGCAGTGCCCTCGCGGGCCGCAGGGTCGTGGTCGTGGGGGCTTCGTCGGGGCTCGGCCGGGGCGTCGCCGTGCGCGCCGTCCGCGCCGGCGCCGACGTCGTCCTCGCCGCCCGGCGGGCCGACCGCCTCGCCGAGGTCGCCACCGAGGCCGGTGGCGGCCGCCCGGTGGTGGTCGACCTCCGCGACGACGAGACGTGCCGGCAGCTCGCCGACGACGTGCGCGCCACGCTCGGCCACGTCGACCTGCTCGTCGTGTCGGCCGGCGCCGCGCCCCTGCGGCGGCTGGTGGCGACCCGGCCCGAGGACTGGCGCGATGCCCTCGAGACCAACCTCGTCGGCATCAACCGCGTGCTGGTCGCGCTCGTCGACCTCCTGGGGCCCGAGTCGGTCGTGGCCGTCGTGTCGTCCGAGGTGGTCGAGGCGCCGCGCAGTCACCTCGGTGCCTACGGCGCCAGCAAGGCGGCCCTGGAGCACTCGCTGGCCCAGTGGCGCGAGGAGCACCCCTGGCTGCGGCTGACCACGATCTCGCTGGGCGCCACGGTCCCGACGGAGTTCGGCCACGGCTTCGACGCCGACGAGATCGTCGAGGCGCTGGATGCCTGGACCAGCTCCGGCCGCCAGCTGGCCGCCTTCATGGACACCGAGCAGGTGTGCGACGTTCTCGCCGCGACGCTCGGCTCGCTGCTGGTGGCCCCCACGATCGGGATCGAGCGCCTCACGCTGCGGTCGCCGGCGCCCCCCGTGGGCGACGCCGAGGAGGCGGTCGCGATCGCCGCGGCCTCCCGCGACCCGGGGTCAGGCGGCGAACGGCACGCGTGACAGGCCGCGGATGTTGGTCGAGTGGAACCGCTCGATCCCGCCGCGGTCGACCTCGTAGTCGGGGAAGCGGCGCACCAGCTCCTCCAGGGCGACCCGGGTCTCCAGCCGAGCCAGCGCGGCGCCCAGGCAGTAGTGGACGCCGTGCCCGAAGGCCAGGTGCCGCTCGATGCGCCGGTCGGCGACGAAGCGGCCCGGTTCGTCGAAGGCCGCCGGATCGCGGTTGGCCGCGCCGTTGACCAGCAGGACGATCTCGCCCTCGGCGACCTCGTGTCCGTGCCACACCACCGGCCGGGTGGTGACGCGGCCCTGGTAGTGCGACGGCGGGTCGAACCGCAGCAGCTCCTCCACCGCGCCGGGCCAGAGCCCGGGGTCGGCGGCCAGCCGCGCCCGCTCGTCCGGGAACTCGGCCAGCACCACGGTGCCGGTGGCGATCATCTTGGCCGTCGTCTCGTTGCCCGCCACCCCCAGCAGTAGGCAGAAGTACACGATCTCGTCCTCGGTGAGGCGCCGGGGCGCGCCGTCGGCGGCGTCGTCGGGGATCTCGGCCTCGACGAGGGCGGTCATCATGTCGTCGCCAGGGGCGGCCCGCCGGGCGGCGACCAGCTCGCTGAAGTACATCCACAGCTCGGCGCCCGCCACAGCCGCGTCCTCGGGCCTTGCCACCGACCCGTCCTCCCGGTGCAGCAGCCGGTCCGACAGCGCCTTGAGGCGGGCGTTGTCCTCGGGCGGCGCGCCGAGCAGGGCGCCGATCACGGCCATCGGCAGCAGGCCGGCCAGGTCGGCCACCACCTCGCCGCCCCGGGCCTCCACGAGGGGGTCGAGCCAGTCGTCGCACATCGTGCGGACCTTGGCCTCCATGTCGGCGATCCGCCGCGGGGTGAACGCCCGGCTGACCAGCTTGCGCAGCACGTCGTGGTGGGGCGGGTCGGCGAAGATCATCATGTCCGGCGGCGGGTCGGTGCTCTGGATGTGCTCGACGAGCGTGCCCTGGGCGGAGCTGTAGGTGGCGGGGTCACCCAGGCCGCCGATCACGTCGTCGAAGCGGGTGAGCGCCCAGAACCCGAGCTCCTCGTTGCGGAAGAGCGGCGCCTCGGCCTGCAGTCGCCGGTAGGTCGGGAACGGGTCGTCGTGCAGGGCGTAGGACGACGGGTCGTAGAGGAGAGGGCTCACCACACCATAGTAACCACTATGGACAGTGGTGGCGAGGGGTCACGGGGCGAGGTCGAGGGAGAGCATGCGGATGGCGTTGCCCCGCATGATCTTGCGGATGACGTCGGGGTCGAGGCCGGCGGTCATCTCCATGGCGATCTTCTTCGTGTGGGGCCACGTGGAGTCGGTGTGGGGGTAGTCGGTCTCGAAGGTGGTGTTGTCGACGCCGACCTTGTCGATGCTGTCGATGCCGTGCTGGTCGCTGAAGAAGCAGCCGAACACCTGGCGGTAGTAGTAGGTGCTGGGCGGCTCGGGCACGAGCTCCTTCGTGCCGGCCCACGCCCGGTGCTCCTCCCACACCGTGTCGGCCCGCTCGAGGATGTAGGGGATCCAGCCGATCTGGCCCTCGCTGTAGGCCAGGCGCAGGTCGGGGAACTGCACGAGCTTGCCGGAGAACAGCCAGTCGCTCATCGACGCCATGGCGTTGTTGAAGCTCAGCGTGGCGGCCACCCCCGTGGGGGCGTCGCCCGACGTGGCCGGCATGCGCGACGACGAGCCGATGTGCATGTTGACCACGGTGGCCGTCTCGGCGCAGGCGGCGAAGAACGGGTCCCAGGACCCCGAGTGGATCGACGGCAGGCCGAGGTGCGCGGGGATCTCGCTGAAGCACACGGCGTGGACGCCCCGGGCGGCGTTGCGGCGCACCTCCGCGGCGGCCAGCTCGGCGTCCCACAGCGGCACGATGGTCAGGGGGACGAGCCGGCCGCCCGAGTCGCCGCACCACTCCTCGACCATCCAGTCGTTGTAGGCGTGCACGCAGGCCTCGCCCAGCTCCCGGTCCTTCGCCTCGGTGAAGGTCTGGCCGCAGAAGCGGGGGAAGGTGGGGAAGCACAGCGACGCCTCGACGTGGTTCAGCTCCATGTCGGCGACCCGGGCCCGGGGGTCGTAGCAGCCGTCGCGCATCTCGTCGTAGGTGATCGGCGCCATCGTCATGTCGTCGCGGTCGAAGCCCACGGCGGCCACGTGGCGCTTGTGGATGTAGACGAGGTCCTCGTAGATCCAGCAGTCGGCCTGCGGGCCGTCGGGGTCGAACGACTGCTCGTAGGCGCCGCCGCCGACGTGGCGCATGGCCCCGATGCCCCGCCGCTCCACCCGGGGGCCCCGGTCGCGGAACCGCCGGGGCAGCCACGTCGACCACACGTGCGCCGGTTCGACCACGTGGTCGTCGACGCTCACGATCATCGGGAAGTCCCGCTCGTCGAGGCCCATGCCGGTCACTGTACATCCCGATGCGAACAAGATGAAGCCTGGTTCATTCTGTTGAACACTGAGCCCGCTGGCCTCCCGTCGACTCCCGGATGCAGGCTGACGGGCGAGGAGCTGTCATGGAGTTCGAGTTCGAGACGCGGCGGCCCGACCCACCGCTCGAGCCGTTCGTCGAGTCGGTGTGGTTCGCCCGGGGCCACATCCCCTACCGGCAGGAGCGGATCGGTCCCACGGGGTCGACGGTGGCGGTGGTGGTGCTCGGGTCGCCGATCGTGCAGACGCCCCGCAACGGCGCCGGCACGCCGTTCGTCGCCGCCGAAGGTTGGCTCGCCGGACCGCACGACGGCCCGGTGATCAACGCCCCGACGGCCGAGACCCTGGCGGTCGGGATCGTGACGACGCCGTTCGGGTGCCGGGCGCTGTTCGGCGTCGACCCGTCGCCGTTGCGGGGCCGGGTGGTCGACCTGCCGGGCGTGTGGCCGGCCGCGGGCCCGCTCCGGACGGCGCTGCTCGGAGCGGTGCTCGACGGCATCGCGCCCTTCTCCTGCCTCGACGCCGTGGAAGCCACGCTCCTGGCGGGGCTGCAGGCCGACGTCCCCGGATGGGAGCGCTGCGCGGCGGCGGTGGCGGCGCTGGAGGGCGACCCGCGGCGGCGCATCTCGGACGTCGCCGAGGAGATGGGCATCTCCCACGCCCACCTCGACCGGGAGTTCACGCGGGTGGTGGGCCTCACACCCCGGTCTCTGGCGCGGATCCTGCGGCTGCGCCGCCTCCTCGCCGACGTCGACGTCCACGCCCCGATCACCTGGACCGACCTGGCGGCGGAGTGGGGGTGGTTCGACCAGTCCCACTTCATCCGGGACTTCAAGCGGCACACGGGAGTGACGCCCTCCGGCTACGTCGCCGCGCAGCGGGCCGTGTTCGACGTCGGCCAGCAGGCCCCGGGCTTCGTGCCCGAGACGTGAATTCCGTACAAGCGGCCCCTCGCCCGGCCGGGTGACGCTGCGTCGCATGAGTCAGGCCTTCGCCACGGAAACGACCATCAAGCGCCCCGTCGCCGACGTCTGGGGCGCGCTCACCGACTGGGAGCGGGCCCCGGAGTGGATGGAGGCCGTCGAGTCGCTGCACGCCGACGGCCCGACCGAGGTGGGGACGACGCTCACGTTCGTGTCGCGGGGCAAGTCCCACACGAGCGAGATCACGGCGGTGGAGCCCGGCCGATCGTTCACGCTGACGTCCACGCAGGGCGGCGTGGTCGCCCGCTACCACTACCGGGTCGACCCGACCGGCGACCCCGAGAGCACCCGGGCCCGCCTCGCCGTCGAGGTCGACGCCCACGGAGGGTGGAAGCTCATCGGGCCCGTCGTCCGCCGCGCCGTCCGTCGTACCGATGCCGGCCAGATGGAGGACCTCCGCGCCCTCGTCGAGGCCTGACCCGCAGGACCCGCCCTACTGCGGGGGGAGTAGGGGAGGATCGGCCGACCGTACGACGATCCGTCGGCGGGTTGTCCGTACCGTCGAGGCATGCGACGGGACACCCTCCACACCCGCACCGACCGGCTCGCCCGCTACGTCGAGCTGGGCGGGATCGTCGCCCGGTCCGGGCTCTGGCGGGGCCGGCGGCGGGCCGACGAGTCCGACCGGGGCCGGTCGCTGCGCCAGGCGCTGGAGCAGGCCGGGGGCATCTACGTGAAGCTCGGGCAGCTCCTGTCGACCCGCCCCGACCTGATCCCCTCCGACGTCGTCACCGAGCTCCGGTTCCTGCAGCAGGACGCCCCGCCCGTGTCGGGCGCCGCGGTGCACCGGCTGTTCGTCGAGGAGCTGGGCCGCCCGCCGGCCGAGGTGCTGCACGACTTCGACACCCGCCCCGTGGCGGCCGCCTCGGTAGCCCAGGTCCACCGCGGCCGGCTGGCCGACGGTGCCCCGGTGGCGGTGAAGGTGCAGCGCCCCGACGTCGCCGCCCGCGTGGCCCGCGACCTCGACATCCTCGGCCGCCTGGCGGCCCGGCTCGAGCGGCACACCGGCTGGGCCGCCGAGCAGCGGCTGGCCGTGGCCGTCCAGGGCTTCGCCGACAGCGTCACCGAGGAGCTCGACTTCCGCGTCGAGGCCCGCAACCTGCGCGCCATCGCCGACGCCGTCGGTCGCCACGACCGCATCGTGGTGCCGGCCCCGGTCCTGGCGCTGAGCCGCCGCCGGGTGCTGGTGATGGAGTGGATCGAGGGGCGACCGCTGTCGTCGGGGGCGGCCGGCCTGGCGCCGGACCACCGCCGTGACCTCGCCCGCAGCCTCCTGCACTGCTTCTTCGAGCAGATCTTCACCGCCGGTGTGTTCCACGCCGATCCCCACCCCGGCAACCTCCACCTCACCGCCGACGGGCGCATCGCCCTGCTCGACTGCGGCGCCGTCGGCCGGCTGACCCCGGCGCAGCAGGCCGGGCTGCGGCTGATGTGCGTCGGCATCGCCGCACGCGACGGTCGCCTGATGGCCGCCGCGGTGAGCGAGGGCCTCGCCGGGCCACCGCAGCCGCGGCCAGGGACCCGGGCAGGCGCGGCCCCCGACGGGCGGGAGCTGGCCGCGGCGCTCGACCGCCTCGTCGCCCGGCACCTGCGGCCGGGATCACCGCCCGACCTGGCCCTCTTCGCCGCCTTCAGCGACGTCCTGCGCCGCTTCGGCCTGACGCTCGAACCGGTGGTCCTCGGAGCGATCCGGGCCCTCGCCACCGTGCAGTCGACCGTCGAGCTGCTCGCCCCCGACCTCGACCTGCTCGACGAGGCCCGGGTCTACGGCGAGGGCGTGCTCAGCCCCGCGGCCTGATGCGGGTCCGGGTGAGGTCGCCGAGGGAGATGGTGCCGACGAGCCGGTCGCCGTCGACCACGGGGATCCGGGCCGCCCGGCGCTCCTCCACGACGGCGAGCGCCTCGGTCACGGGCTGGGAGCTCTGGACGCGCGGCACGTCGGGGTTGCAGGACTCACCAGCGAGGACGCTCGACGGCGACCGCCCGGACGCGATCGCGAGCACGACGATCGCCTCGTCGCTCAGCACGCCGCGCAGGACGCCCTGGTCGACGACGAAGACCTCGTGCAGATCCCAGACGCGCATCATCCGGGCAGCATCCTGGAGGGAGGTCGTCGCCTCGATCGCCCAGGGGGTGACTGCCATGACGTCGCGCACGAGCTTGGTCACTGGTTGTGATCCTCCGTTCGACGACGGTCCGCATCGAGGCAGCCGCTTCCCCCACCTGGCCACCCCAAACTGACGATCGCGAAAAGATTTTCGAAGAATCTGATTGGGATGTTCTCGTGGGGGTAGACGACCGACCGCGGCCGCGACGCTGGGACACCCCGCCGTTCCTACGCGGCCGCATCGAGTCCGGGTCTCCCGTCGTTCCGCCGTGACGGGAGACCCGCTCTCATTCCGGGCCCGGTTGCCGGGCGTCGGACTCCCCGGCGGCGGCGAAGTGTTTGACCCGGATCGCGGTGGGAAGACCCGACCCGGCCACTCACGACCCGGAGGAAGCTCCTTGCTCGTTCTCACTTCCAACGCCGCCACGGCGATCCGCAACCTCAGCGACCACCCGGAGCTCCCCGACGATGCCGGGCTGCGCATCGCCGGCCCCGCCGACAGTCCCGACGGCTTGGCGCTGGCCTGGGCGCTCGCTCCCCGGCAGGAGGACAACGTCGTCGAGGAGGAGGGCGTCCGCGTGTTCCTCGACCCGACCGCCGACGACCTGCTCGACGGCATGGTGCTCGACGCCAAGGTCGAGTCCGACGGCCAGGTGCAGTTCCTCCTGGCCACCCAGCCGAGCTGACCGGGCGGAGCGGAGGCCACGCCCCGGCCGGTAGGTTCGGAGGCGTGAGCCTTCCTGTGGCGCCGTTCGGCCGAACCGGGCACGACAGCAGTCGGGTGATCTTCGGGGCGGCGGGGCTGGCGTCGATGCGCCAGGAGCGGGCCGACGAACTGCTCGACGTGCTGCTGGCGCGCGGCGTCAACCACATCGACACCGCGGCGGGCTACGGCGATTCGGAGCTGCGGATCGGTGCCTGGATGCCCGAGCACCGCTCCCGGTTCTTCCTCGCCACCAAGACCGGCGAGCGCTCGGGCATCGGGGCCCGGGCCGAGCTGGAGCGGTCGCTCACCCGGCTCCGGGTCGACGCGGTCGACCTCATCCAGCTCCACAACCTGGTCGAGCCCGACGAGTGGGAGGTCGCCCACGGGCCCGGCGGCGCCGTGGAGGCCCTCCTGCAGGCACGGGACGAGGGCCTCGTGCGCTTCGTCGGCGTGACGGGACACGGCAACCGCATCGCCCGCATGCACCTGCGCAGCCTCGAGCGTCAACCGTTCGACTCCGTGCTGCTGCCGTACAGCTTCGTCGGCCTGCAGGACGCCGCCTACCGGGCCGACGTCGAGGAGCTGCTGGCGGTGTGCGCCGAGCGGCAGGTGGCGGTGCAGACCATCAAGGCCGTCGCCCGGCGGCGCTGGCGTGACGACCACGACGACCGCCGCTTCAGCTGGTACGAGCCGCTGCTCGACCCCGACGCCGTCGCCCGGGCGGTCCACTGGGTGCTGGGCAACCCGCAGGTGTTCCTCAACACCTCCAGCGACGCCCGCGTCCTCGCCCTGACGCTGGCGGCCGCCGAGCAGCTGCCCCCGACGCCGCCCCGCGACGACGAGCTGCAGGCCGACGTCGCCACCCACGGCGTCGAGCCCCTGTTCGGCGGCACCACCCTCGAACGCATCTAGGTTCGGGCTAGAGGCCACAACTCCCACCGGAGGAATCACTCATCTAGCTGGTGTCGTGGTTGGTGGGGGTCTGAATCGCCCTGGGTCTGGTGGAGGCTCGGGCTATTGGATTCCAACCACGGTGTGGTCGGTCTGTTGGGCAGCGTAGAACGCTGCTTCGAACTCGGTTGGTGGCACGTCGTCGAGGTAGCCGTGCAGCCGTTCGGTGTTGTGCCAGTGGACCCATCCGAGGGTGGCCAGCTCGACGTCTTCGACCGTGCGCCACGGCCCTTTGT